>JBFYPW010000030.1:0-19859 GCA_041303115.1 Flavobacterium sp. | reverse complement strand
TTAACATTGCTGCTGTAGCAATTGGTGCTATTACCATATTTGGATCAACAATAGCCTTGATGAATATAATGTTGGTTTCCGTTTCCGAAAGAACACGAGAAATTGGCATAAGAAAATCGTTAGGTGCGAAAAGAGGTACTATTGCTTGGCAATTTTTTACTGAAACCTTTATTATTAGTCAGATTGGTGGAATTATTGGAATAATTTTAGGATTATTACTCGGTACATTAATTGCTTCTGTTGCCGGTTTTGAGTTTGTTACGCCTTGGGCTGCTATTATTGCGGCATTTGCAACCACGTTTATAGTAACCATTATTTCTGGATTGTATCCTGCAATTAAAGCTTCTAAGTTAGATCCAGTTGAAGCATTGCGTTATGAGTAAATAAACTTCAAAATTCGTTGTTCAGAGTTCGTTAATCAAAATTTTGAACAATGAATTTTCAATATTGAATATTGAAATTATAAGCAGCAACAAATCATTCTGTCGTTTCCTACAAAATCTTTACGCAGTTCAATGTTTTTGAAACCTAATTTCGTTAATAATTCCACCGTTTCTTCTCCTAAATATTGATTGATTTCGAAAAACAATTTTCCGTTTGGCGATAAACTTTTCAAAGCCAATTGAGCAATTTTTCTGTAAAATAATAACGCGTCAGAATCAGCTACAAACAAGGCTAAATGTGGTTCGAAATCTAACACATTTTTTTTTATTTCTTGTTTTTCTAAATTTCGAACATAGGGTGGATTGGAAACGATAATATCAAAAAGAAGAGGTTGAGATGTTGAGAGGTTGAGATGTTGAGATGTTAAAATATCTTGAAGAATAAAATTAACTTCCACTTGATTATTTATAGCATTTTTACGAGCCTTTTCCAATGCTTTTTCTGAAACATCAATTGCTGAAACATGGGCACTTGGGATTTCTTTTTTTAATGCAATTGGGATACAACCCGTACCTGTTCCTATATCGAGAATTGTTAGATTGTTAGATTTTGGGATATTTAGATATTCAACTTTCAATTTTTGACTTTCGACTTTTGACTTTTGAATTTCAACAATCCATTCTACTAATTCTTCTGTTTCTGGTCTTGGAATTAAAGTATTTTCATTCACTTCAAATCGTAAGCCATAAAACCAAGCTTCACCAGTGATATATTGAATCGGTTTTTCGGTTTTTAGTTCTGAAATTATATTTTGCCATTTTTCTAAATCTGTTTCAGAAACTTCAAAATCAGTATGTAGAGAAACATCAATTCTTTTTAAATTATGAATAAATTCCGTCAAAATAAAAAAGAAACTTTCTATTTCTGAATCTTCATGAATGGTTTGCAATTCAGTAAAAAAAATCGTTTTTAAACTTTTAATATTCATTTTATATTTTTTTAATCATAAACACATCACAAGCATTATGTCCTGTGGAACCCATTGGTCCGTCTATATAAGTAAAGCCTGATTTAACATATAATTTTTGCGCATCTTTCATAAATGGTAAGGTTTCTATATAGCATTTATCGTAACCTGCTTGTTTGGCAAATGTTAAACATTTTTGCATTAATTCTTTTGCAATTCCTTTTCCACGAGCCTCTTTTGCTAAATACATTTTTTGTAATTCGCATATTTTAATTTCGGCATCAATTAATTTTCCAATTCCACAACCTCCTAAAATAATTTCGTCTTTTTCAACTACAAAATAAATTTCGGTGTCATCTTGATACACTTCAAATAAAGTATTTAAATGCGGATCAGCATAAGCAGTTCCTACTTTTGGAGCGTCTAATTCTTCAAAGACATTTCTAATCACAGTCGCGATTTTCAGATTGTCTTTAGGCGCAATTTCTCTTAATATATAATTCATTTGTAAATATAAAATGTAAAAGTACTAAATTTGTAAGATGATTGAGCATGAAATATATATGAAACGCTGTTTGCAATTGGCTAAAAATGGTTTAGGCACCACATATCCTAATCCGTTAGTAGGAAGCGTGATTGTATATAATGGAAAAATAATTGGTGAAGGTTGGCACAAAAAAGCTGGAGAACCACACGCTGAAGTACTTGCAATTAATTCTGTAAACAACAAAAAATTACTCTCCAAAAGCACCATTTATGTGAGTTTAGAACCGTGTAGTCATTTTGGAAAAACACCTCCGTGCGCTAATTTGATTATCGAACATCAAATTCCGAAAGTAGTGATTGGTTGTATCGATAGTTTTTCAGAAGTTGCGGGAAAAGGTGTTGAAAAATTAAAACAAGCTGGCTGCGAAGTTATACTAAATGTTTTAGAGGCAGAATGTTTAACAATTAATAAGCGTTTTTTTACCTTTCACAATAAAAAGCGACCTTATATTATACTAAAATGGGCAGAAACAGCTGATGGATTTATTGCGCCTATTTTAACTAATTCCAAAACCTCTTTTGCTATCTCAAACGACTATTCAAGGCAATTGGTACACAAATATCGAACGGAAGAACAAGCCATTTTAGTTGGAACAACAACTGTTTTAAATGACAATCCTAGTTTAGATGCCAGGGATTGGTTTGGACAGCATCCCACTCGGATTATTATTGATAAATCAAATAAAATTCCGGATGGATTTCATGTAAAAAATAAAAAAAATCCGACAATAATTTTTACAGAACAAGAAAATTGTGTACATTCGATAAATATCGCTTATGAATGTATACATTTTGATACTCATTTGATTTCTAATATCTTAACTCATTTATTTGAAAAAAATATTCAATCTGTTATTATCGAAGGCGGCACATTTACCTTGCAACAATTTATAAATAACCATTTATGGGATGAAGCAAGGGTTTTTATAGCAGAGACTAAAATTTTCGAAGGTGTTAAAAGCCCTAAATTTAATTTTATTCCTGAAAAAACTATAAAAATTAAAAACAACCAACTAAAAACATACATAAATTATGATTGAAGCGATAATTTTTGATTTAGGAGATGTATTTTTAAACTTGAATCATCAAGCAAGTACTGATGCATTTAAAAAATTAGGTTTAAAAGTTTGGTCAGACGATTTAAAATCCGCTGCTATTTTATTTGAAACAGGTAAAATAGATGAATTGCAATTTATGGAAACCATTCAGAAGCACCTACCAAATGCCAATCTTGTAGAAATTAGAGAAGCATGGAATGCTATTATTGGTGATTTCCCTTTAGAAAGATTAGAATTTTTAGAAAAACTACAAAACAAGTACAATATATTTTTATTAAGCAATACCAATCCTACACATATTGATAAATTTGAACATCGAGTAGGTTTAACTTTTGCAAGAGAATTTTATGCTCATTTTAATAAAATTTATTTTTCCTACGAAATCAAAGTAAGAAAACCAGATGAAGCTGTTTTCAACTTAATATTAAAACAAAATAATTTATCTCCAAAAAAGACGCTTTTTGTAGATGATACAACTGAACACATTGAAGCTGCGAAGGCATTAGGCATTAATACTTGGCAAATACTTGTAGGACAAGATGATGTGACCCATTTATTCGATAAAAAAATACTATAAAATTGCAAGATCTCCAAATTAAAGATACTTATAAAACCATTGAAATTTCGGTTGAAAATATTTTATTTAAAGAAAAAAACAGCAAGTTTTTTGGTTTTGCTTTTCCAGTAACTTCTGAAATTGAAGTAAAAACACATTTAGAAAATTTAAAAGCGGAACATTTTTCAGCACGGCATTGGTGTTATGCTTACCAAATTGGTACAGAAAATATAAAATTTAGAGCTAATGATGATGGTGAACCAAGCAATTCTGCAGGAATGCCTATTTATGGTCAAATCCAATCCTTTGAAATCACGAATGTATTAGTAGTGGTAGTTCGTTATTTTGGTGGCGTAAAATTAGGTGTTGGTGGGTTAATTTCTGCATATAAAACTACGGCTCAACTTACTTTAGATGAATCAAATATTATTGAGAAAACCATTGACAAACAGTTTAAAATTACTTTCGATTATAAAAACATGAACAAAGTAATGCGAATTATTAAAGAAAAAAACATTCAGATTGTTCATCAGAAAATGGAAATGAATTGCGAAATTGAAATCGCAACAAGGAAAAAAAATGCCGAAGAAATCGTTGCCATTTTTACTGCTTTATTTGAAATTGAGATTGAAGAGCTATAACTACTATTTTTTACAAATACAATAACACGATAATCCATACATTTTAATTCCAAATTTTTGTATTACTCGAGTAAAAGCAAAATCGAGTTGCAATATAGCTACTAACAATTTTGATTTAATAGTATTTCCTGTCCAATTATCAATGGACGCTTTTTTGTTTTTATTAAAGATACTTTCAAACCATCTGACTAATAATAGTGATGAAAAATAATATCCTTTATTTAATATTTGAAATTGATTTTTAGTCAATACCATCTCTAATTGTTTTAAATTATATCTTCTGTAATGTCCAAGTAAAACATCGTGATTAGAAAAAACAGATTGAAACGCAGGTACTGCAAATAAAAAATAATTATTTTTAAAAGTCAGATGTTTTAAAATTTCATCTTCCTTTTCTAAATGTTCCAAAACATCCATACATAAGAAAAGTACGTTTTCTTCGGAAGGAAACATATTGAAATAATCAGTAAGATTTTGCACATAATGAATTGCGTTTTCTCCATAATTCATCTTCAATTGAGCAATGATTTCAGGAGAGTAGGCCGTGTCAATTGTAAAATATTCTTCTGCTAAATTATGCTTGAAAATTTCATTAATAATATAAGCATCACCACCACCAATATCCACAATTCGTTTAATAGGAAATTTAATTTCTGTAGCAGATAATAATTTAAAAAGTACCTTTTTTCTGGATATTTCCCACGGATGTCTTTTATAATTTTCCTTATCAAATAAGCGTTCAAATTCAGTTAAATCCATTATAAAATATTTTTTATTTTATCGGAAACATATGAAGGAGGTACAATCGGCCTACCTGATTTCATATCTACAAAAACAAGCATCGAATAGCCGGTTGTTAACAATTGATTTTGTTCATTGTAAATTTCATAGTCAAATTCTATTTTCACAGAGGTTTGACTTTTTAATATAGTTTTTACACGTAATTCATCGTCATAACGTGCTGGTTTTTTATAATTCATTTCTAAAGAAACTACAGGTAACATTACGCCATTTTCTTCCATCCATTTATAGGAAACGCCTAAATTTCTTAACCATTCTACTCTACCCATTTCAAAATACTGTGCGTAATTTCCATGATAAACAACACCCATTTGATCTGTCTCTGCGTACCTAACTCGTACCGTAAATTCGTATTCTTTCATTATTTATTTTTTACATTTAAGGGTTTAGAATTTTATGTTAAATGGTTATTAAAAAAAAATTAAAACTACATACAACAATATTTTTTAATTTACAATAGCATTTCATTTTTTTTTAAATAAATTTGTTCACATATTTGCTCTCCCAATAAAAATCTACATAAAAAAAAGTTAAACCTTTCTTTTTCTCAAAATTTAGATTAAAAACTTTTTTAAAATTACAAAAAATGATAACTAATGCAGCAAAATCTGTTTGGAATAATTGCTTGTCCTTCATTAAGGACAACATACAGGAACAAGCCTATAAAACTTGGTTTGAACCTATTGTAGCAATTAGTCTGTCAGAAGACAATGCTTTGCATATTCAAGTTCCTAGTAAATTTTTTTACGAGTGGCTTGAAGAACATTATGTTGTAATATTAAAAACCGCTTTAACTAAAGAACTTGGAAACCAAGCAAAGCTAGTGTATAAAATTAAAATGGAAAACACTTCTGGCAATAAACTTCCATTTACAGAGCAAATTCCAAGTACATATCGTAGTTCTGTTAAAACACAAGAAATTGATGTGCCTATTGTGAATAAAAACCCGGAATTGAAAAATCCGTTTATTATTCCAGGTATCAGAAATGTTAAAATAGAATCTCAATTAAATGCCAATTATAGTTTTGATAATTTTTTAGAAGGAGATTCTAACCGATTATCTAGAAGTGCAGGTATGGCAGTTGCCAATAAGCCTGGTGGTACTTCATTTAATCCATTATTAATTTTTGGTGGAGTTGGATTAGGAAAAACGCACCTAGCACATGCTATTGGTGTTGAAATCAAAGATAAATTCCCTGAGAAAACTGTTTTATATATTTCTGCTGAAATTTTCACGCAACAATATATCGAATCAGTAAAGAAAAATACTAGAAATGATTTTATTCACTTCTATCAACTTATTGATGTATTAATTATTGACGATGTTCAATTCTTATCTGGAAAAGCTGGAACACAAGATGTGTTTTTCCATATTTTCAATTATTTACATCAAAATGGCAAACAAGTTATTTTAACTTCAGACAAAGCACCAGTTGATATGCAAGATATCGAGCAACGTTTGTTGTCTCGTTTCAAATGGGGATTGTCTGCTGAATTACACCAACCGGATTACGAAACAAGAATTTCTATATTAAGAAATATCTTATACAGAGATGGTGTTGAAATGCCAGATGAAATTTTAGAATACGTAGCGAAACATATAAAATCAAACGTTAGAGAATTAGAAGGAGCCATTATTTCATTAATAGCACAGTCATCATTTAACAAACGTGAGATTAACATAGAACTAGCTAAGCAAGTTGTAGAGAAGTTTGTGAAAAATATCAAACGTGAAATTTCTATTGACTATATCCAAAAAGTGGTTTCTGATTATTTCCAATTAGATACAGAAACTTTAAAATCAAAAACCAGAAAGCGTCACATTGTTCAAGCGCGTCAATTAGCTATGTATTTTTCTAAAAAATTCACTAAAGCATCATTGGCAAATATTGGTTCGCAAATTGGCGATAGAGACCATGCAACGGTATTACACGCTGTAAAAACAGTTGACAATTTAGTGGCTACCGACAAACAATTTAAAAAGTTTGTGGAAGACATTAATAAAAAGCTAAGCATCTAAAATGCCCACCAAGTTTTTAATGGTTTGCCTTGGCAATATATGTCGCTCACCATTAGCAGAAGGCATTTTACAATCAAAACTCCCAAAAAAAGATTATATTATTGATAGTGCTGGAACAGCTAATTACCATATTGGAGCAGCGCCAGATAAACGTTCTGTTTTAATAGCAAAAAAATTCGGGATCGATATTAGCCAACAAAAGTGTAGACAAATTACGAAATCTGATTTTGAATATTTTGATTATATTTATGTAATGGACACTTCTAATTACAAAAATGTAATCGCCATAGCGCCCAATGAGGCTTCCAAACAAAAAGTTAAATTAATTTTGAATGAAGTAGATTCAACTAGTGATTTGGAAGTTCCAGATCCCTATTATGGTGAAATGGAATATTTTGAACATGTTTTTCATCTGTTAGATGAAGCATGTACTATAATCGCAAGCAAAATTCATTCAAAACATACACATTAAGTTATTTTCTCTTTATTAAAAAAAATAAAAGATGAGCACAAACACAAAATTTGGTAAATTATATTTGATACCATGTACCTTATCAAATCCTGGTGAAGTTACTGTAAATCCAAATGATGTTTTACCAGAAACCATCAAAAGATGTGTGACACTTTTGGATCATTATATTGTAGAGAGTGAAAAAACAGCCAGAAAATGCATTAAAGCAATATACCCAGAAAAACCACAACCAAGTTTAAAATTATGGTCACTAAATAAACATACTGAGATTTCTGAACACTACGAAATGATTCAGCCCTTATTAAACGGAATCGATATGGGTGTAATGAGTGAAGCCGGATGTCCAGGAATTGCTGATCCAGGCGCAGTAATTGTAAAATTAGCTCACGAAAAAGGGATTCAAGTAGTGCCATTAGTTGGACCTAGCTCAATTCTATTGGCATTAATGGCCAGTGGAATGAACGGTCAAAGTTTTGCTTTTACTGGTTATTTACCTATTGATAAAAGTGAAAAGAAAAGTGCTTTGAGAAATTTAGAAAAATGGTCTCAAGAAAAAAATCAGGCACAACTTTTTATGGAAACGCCGTATAGAAATAATAAATTTTTAGAAGATATACTAAATACACTTCATCCTCAAACCAATTTGTGTATTGCTTGCGATATTACGTTACCTACAGAATTTATAAAAACAAAAACCGTAAACGACTGGAAAAAACAAAAGGTCGATTTACATAATCGACCTTGTATATTTATTATTCAAAAAAATTAGTTTGTTACTTTAGCAAACCTATTGGATATAACATTTGAAGTATCATAACCGTTAAATCGTTTGATATAAGATTTTAAAGAAGTTCCAAAACCGTCTCTAAAACCATTTTTTCCGTTGCTTCTAAGGTAAGCTTTTACTGAACTTGCACCCGCTAAATGCGCTGCTGCTAATAATCCCGATTCTGTAATTTTGATTCCGTTAATTATTCTACCTGAATAATTTTTAATTTCTTTTCTTAACTCCCATTTATTTATACACAATAAAGCATAAAAAGCATCTTCTTGTAAGTTTGGGTTATTAAGGAAGTTTTTGAAGTTATACACACCAATGTGGCGTAATGTGCTTCTTCCGAATTGGTATTTACCCATATAACCATAAGGATTCACCAGAGTGTATATGCCAGCAGATTCTTTGACTCCTATGGCTTGTGTAAAACCGATATAAGTATTTCCCGTGTAAGGTATAGAAAAATTCAACTTAACCGATTCGTCTTTTGAAGGAACTCGATATTCAAAAACTTCTGAATCATCGATATGAAATCCAGTTACAGATTCCTCTTTAAATGCTTTAAAACCAGAACTAATAATGGCAATAAATGCAATGGTAACTCCAAAATAAAAAATGTCTTTTCTCATGTAAATTTATTTCTCAAAAGGGTAAAAAAATTCATTCTTTACATTGTGTTTGATTGACATAAATCATACCACTCCAATTGAATTAACTTGGCAAAGATATAACATTTTTTATTATTTTTCTGAAAATCAAGTAATTAACATTTTTTTAGGATGTGATAAACCTTCAAATTACGGTATAACTATCTTGATTAATAGGGCTTTAGAAAAAACAAAAAAATCAGAAAAAAAACCAATAAAAATGAAAAATTAAGATAATTTTAGATTTTTTTGAAGAAATTTTAAGAATAAAAAATGGCGAAATGAAGGGAATTAAAAAACATAATCTATGAACCAATTGCTTGATAGATGAATCCTATTTTTTCTAATTCTGTTTTATTTAATACATTTCTTCCATCAAAAACAAAAGCAGGTTTTAGCATATTGTCATATATTTTATGCCAATCGTAGGTTTTAAACTCATCCCATTCTGTTAAAATCGCAATAGCGTGCGCATTATTACATGCTTCGTAACCATTATTTTTTACTGAAATGTATTTTTTATTTTCTTCAGCTGAACGAGATTCTAAATAATTTAAATCCGAAAGAATTTGATTTTCTTCAACTTTTGGATCAAAAACAGCAATATTTGCACGTTCACTAATTAAATCATTTGCCACATAAATAGCAGCAGATTCACGAGTATCGTTTGTGTCTTTCTTAAAAGCCCAGCCTAAAAAAGCGATTTTTTTACCTGAAACGGTATTATATAACGTATTAATTATTTTTTTAGAAAAACGACGCTTTTGATGGTCATTCATAATGATTACTTGTTCCCAATAATCGGCAACTTCATTTAAACCATACGATTTAGCGATATATACTAAGTTTAAAATATCTTTCTGAAAACAAGAACCGCCAAAACCTACTGATGATTTTAGAAATTTTGAACCAATTCTACTGTCTAAACCAATGGCTTTAGCTACTTCAGTTACATCAGCCCCTGTTTTTTCACACAATTCACTCATCGCATTAATTGAAGAAACGCGTTGCGCTAAGAAAGCATTTGCGGTTAATTTTGATAATTCAGAAGACCAAACATTTGTTGTTAAAATAAGATCTTTGTTTACCCAATTTGCATACACCTCCACCAATTTACGAATAGCCTCTTGGCCTTCAATAGTAGTGTCTCCTCCAATTAATACTCTATCTGGGGCAAATAAATCTTCAATTGCTGTACCTTCAGCTAAAAATTCAGGATTCGATAAAATTTGAAAGTTTACACCGTTTCCTGTATTGTCTAAAATATCTTTAATTGCCTGAGCCGTTCGTACTGGTAAAGTTGATTTTTCAACAACTATTTTATCTGTTTTAGCTACGCGAGCAATTTGTCTGGCGCATAATTCGATATATTTTAAATCTGCTGCCATACCTTTTCCTACTCCATACGTTTTTGTAGGTGTATTAACTGAAATAAAAATTAAATCTGCGTCGTCAATTGCTTGATCTACTTCGGTTGAAAAGAATAAATTTCTTCCTCTTGCTTCTTTTACTACAGTATCTAATCCAGGCTCATAAATGGGTAATAAACTCACATCTTCATTATTCCAAGCGTTAATTCTGTCTTGATTTAAATCAACTACAGTTACTTTTATATGTGGACATTTTTGAGCAATAACCGCCATAGTTGGACCTCCAACATAACCTGCACCAATACAACAAATATTTTTAATCATCTTACACCTTACTTTATCTTTACTATTTTCTTTTACTTGTAAGAAACCTTAAATAGATTTCATAGAAGATTCAAAAGGGATTCTTTGCAATAAACTTCTTCCTAATGTAACTTCATCTGCGTATTCTAATTCGTCACCAACTGAAATACCTCTGGCAATTGTAGACACATTTATTGAAAATGGTTTAATTTGCTTAAAGATATAAAAATTTGTAGTATCTCCTTCCATCGTGGAGCTCAACGCAAAAATTATTTCAGATACTTTTTGTTGCTTTACTTTTTCTACCAATGAATTAATATTTAATTGGCTTGGAGAAATACCTTCAATAGGAGATATTTTACCACCTAAAACGTGATAAATTCCTTTATACATTCTAGTATTTTCAATTGCCATTACGTCTCTAACGTCTTCAACTACACAAATTATTGTATGCTCTCTTGAAGGATTATTACAAATTTCACATACTGCAAAATCAGAAATATTGTGACAATTTTGACAATATATAATATCGTTTCGCATTTTAGTTACTGCATCTGTCAATAATTGTGTTTGAGATGCAGGCTGTTTCAATAAATGTAACACCAATCGCATAGCCGTTCGTTTACCAATACCAGGTAACATGGCTACTTCATTAACTGCATTTTCTAATAATTTTGACGAGAATTCCATTTTGCAAATATATTAAAAAGAAAAAACCTATTGACATAAATATAAATAGGTTTTTTAAGATTTTATTTTGTGCTAATTTTCATTAATATAACTAGGATATAGATAATTCTGTTATTTTTGTAAAAAAAACTTATGCAACCAATCACAATTCTACTATTTTTTGTTTCGTATTTCATTGTTTTGTTTGGAATATCCTATTTTATGAACAAAAAATCGGGCAGCAGTAACGATACTTTTTTTAAAGCAAACAGTAAATCACCTTGGTATTTAGTAGCTTTTGGGATGATTGGAACGGCGCTTTCAGGTGTTACTTTTATTTCTGTTCCTGGTGCTGTAGAAGCCAATCAATTTGCTTATTTTCAATTTATTTTAGGAAATGCAATTGGATTTATTATTGTTGCCACCGTATTATTACCGTTATATTACAAACTTAATTTAACTTCAATTTATACATATATTGAACAACGATTAGGATATTTTAGTTATAAAACTGCTTCTTTTATATTTTTATTAAGCAGAACAATCGGTTCGGCTTTTAGATTATATTTGGTTGTTTTAGTATTGCAAAATTTTGTTTTTAATACTTATGGAATTCCATTTTGGGCAACTGTTTTAATTAGTTTAGGACTAATTTTTGCATATACATACAAAGGCGGTTTAAAAACGATTATAATTACTGATACATTACAAACCGTATTTTTAGTAAGTTCTGTATTTTTTACTATATATTTTGTTTGCGATAGTTTAGATTTTGGATTCAGTGAAGCTATTGCAAAAATTAATAATTCAGAATATTCTAAAATTTTCTTTTTTGAAGATTTTATAGGTTCGAAAAGACATTTTGTAAAACAAATTTTGGGCGGAATTTTCGTAACCATTGCAATGGTGGGATTAGATCAAGATTTAATGCAGAAAAATTTAAGCTGTAAAAACATCAAAGAAGCACAAAAAAATATGTTTACGTTTACAGGAATTTTTGTAATTATCAATTTATTTTTCTTAAGTGTTGGGGCTCTATTGTATTTATTCGCAACAAAGAACAACATCCCAGTACCAGTATTAGATGGTGCAGTAAGAACCGATTTGTTATTTCCTGAAATTGCATTCAATCATTTTGCTTTAGTACCAGCAGTTGTTTTTTTATTAGGATTAACGGCTGCCACTTTTGCGACAACAGATTCTGCTTTAACGGCATTAACTACTTCATTTTGTATTGATTTTTTAGGAATGGAGAAAAAAGAAGAAACAAAAAACACGGTAAAAACAAGACATTTAGTACATATTGGATTTTCGTTAGCCATATTTTTTGTGATTTTAATTTTTAATTCGTTAACCAATCAATCAGTAGTCGAGTTAATATTTAAAGTTGCTTCGTACACCTACGGACCGCTTTTAGGTTTATTTGCTTTTGGAGTTTTGGTTAAAAATCGGTCTGTAAAAGACAAATTGGTGCCTTTTATTTGTTTGTTGTCGCCTGCTATAACTTTTTTAATTAGTATGAATTCTGGAATTGATGCGAAAGCACCTAAGTTAATTCCGTATGCTTTTGCAGAAGAATTAATTATAGTTAACGGATTGATAACTTTTATTGGACTTTACTTAATAAGTAAAAAAGGTAAAATTAATACTGATTTGTAGCTAATAAAACCAACGTACAAGCTACTTCAAATTCGATATTATTTTGTTTTAATATTTCATAAAATGCTGGATTTTCAGTTCCAGGATTAAATAATACTCGTCTTGGTTTTAATGAAATAATATAGTCGTAATATTCTTCTTGATTCTTTGGATTTAAATATAATGTTACGGTATCAATTCCAGTAAATGGAAATTTTGTTGTTTCAATATTTACATCTAAAGCCATACCTTCTTTAGTTCCCATAGCTACTACTTGATGTGATTTATTTATTAAACTTTGAATGGCTTTATAAGCATATCTATCTTTATTTGTGGTGGCTCCTATGACTAACGTTTTCATTTTTCCGGTTTTTAGTTGTACTAATTTACAAAATGTTTTTTAATTTACATTTAATTAATTGTATTATAAATTCTATCTTTGAATAACACGATATATTTGCAAAAAAACTATGGACATTTTTATTTATTTATTTGCCGCTTTATTTTCGGTTTTAAATCCGATTGGAACCGTACCTATTTTTGTTGGATTAACACAAGGATATTCCGCTTCGGAACGATCTAAGACTTCTTTAATTACTTCAATTAATGTATTTGTAATTTTACTTATATCATTTTTTGTGGGTCAATATGTATTGTCTTTTTTCGGAATTACCATTACGGCATTACGAATTGCAGGTGGAATTATTATAGCCAGTTCGGGCTTTTCATTATTAAATGGAAACTTTAGCAAGAATAAAGGAATTAATAAAAAGGTTCAGAAAGAAGTAGAAACTCGCCAACATATTGCTTTGACACCTTTAGCAATGCCAATGCTTGCTGGTCCTGGATCTATTTCTTTATTAATTGCCTATTATCAAGAGTTGACAGAAACAGATGCTTCTATTTCCACATCGGAAATTTTATTTTCTTGTTTTGCCATTTTAGCTGTAGCTATATTAATTTATTTGGTGTTACGAAGTGCACATTATTTAGCGAAAATATTAGGTTCTTCAGGGATTGTTGCCATATCCAGAATCATTGGATTTTTAACCATTGCAATCGGGATTCAATATATTATTAGTGCCGTATTAAGTATTATTAGAGGAATTTAAATTTAGAAAATTCCAAAAATAAAAATTCCAAATTCCAACTTAGTAGTGTTGAAATTTGGAATTTAATCATTTAACAATTTATTTTTATTCTGCTTTTGGTAAGAAAACCTCAGCCATCATACAACGAGCACTTCCTCCACCGCACGCTTCAATAATATCTAAACTTGCGTGTAAAATATCACAGTGTTTTTCGATTTTATCAATTTGTGATTTTGTTAAACTTTGATATGCTGAATTGCTCATTACTAAATACCGTTTATCTGCTGTACCACGAACTTGCAACATATTTCCTGCAAAATTATTTACTTGTTCTTCTGTGATTAAAATAATTTCTTTACCGTCAGCTTTAAGGTTTTCTAAAACCATTTTGCGTTCTTTTTTATCATCTATACAATCTGCACAAATTACGGCAAACGTTTCCGCAATACACATCATTACATTGGTATGATATATCGCTTTTCTTTCTCCATTTACAGTTTGGAAGGCTTCAAAAATAATGGGTGACATATCAAAATCTTCACAAAATTCAATAAATAATTCTTCATCAGCTCTTGGAGAAAGCGCGCAATACGCTTTATTAAATTCCCTATCTAAAATTAAACTTCCTGTTCCTTCTAAATAGATATTATCTTCTTCAGCAGAAGTATAGTCCATTATTTCAGTTATTTCAAAACCTTTATCTTCTAAAACATCTAATACATCTTCTCTACGCTCTAATCTTCTGTTTTCGGCAAACATCGGATATAATGCCACATCGCCAGTTTCGTGAAAAGAAATCCAATTGTTTGGAAAAATACTATCTGGTGTATCAGGTTCTTTTTTGTCTTGAATTACAATTACTTGCACGCCTATGCTTTTTAATTTTTCAACATAGGCATCAAATTCCTGCACTGCTTTAAAATTTACTGTTTCTGGAGTTAAATCATCTAAAACTTTTTGATAATAATTATTTACAGCGGTTTGTTCGTTCATACGAAACGCCACGGGACGAATCATTAATATGGTGTTGGTAGTTTGTTTCATAATTTGTTTTGTTATAAGACTCTTAATCTCTAATTAATGGTAAAGTAGAACAACGTAACAGTCCTTCTTGTTTTGAAATTTCGGCATATGGAATTTCTTCTACTGTAAAACCGTTTTGGCGTAACCAAGCATTTAATCTTGTAAAATTTTTCTCAGATACAATTACGTCTGGAGTTATTGAAAAAATATTTGAATTCATATGATACATTTCTTCTCTTTCAATATGAAACAAATTGTCATTACCAAATAAATTTACAAGAAACATATAATCCGCTTCCTCACGAAAACCACTTTTGTATATTATTCCTTTATTAGTTCCGATTGGCTGAAAGCAACAATCTAAATGTAACGCATTATCTCGTGGTTCAATTTTAGATTTTACCAAATCAAATGCTTTAACTATTTTATTTGGAAACAAATTTTGGATGTATGCTACTCCTTCCATATTGGTTCTTGCCGTAATATAATCTTTATAATCTGAACCTTTATATGTGCCAATAAAAATATAATCATTCCAAGGCATTACATCACCACCTTCGATATGAACATTTTCGGGTGGACGAACCACTTTTTTTGGATTAATTTTGTCAATTATGTATTGAATGGCATCTAATTCTCGTTCTCTATCCGGTAAAATATTAGCTTTAATAAAAATATCATCAATTACAAAACCAATATCCCTTGAAAAAATTTGGTTATAATTATCAATTATTTCTGGTCGATAAACTTCTACATTATATTTTTGAAAAACAGCATTAAAAGCTTCCATCTCAGCAACCATATCTGCTTCAATAGGATACGTTCCAGCTATAATATGTTCTAAAGATTTTGGATCATAAGCTTCTTCAACTTTTGGAGTTGGTCCATTACTAATAGCTGTTCCAAGTACTACGGCTCGTAATCGTGAGGTTTCGTTTTTTACATTTAATGATAACATAAAACTGTTTTTTACAAATATAGAAAATTGATAACGATTGAGAAAGATAGAACTTTGGTTTTATTGGAAAAGTTTGAACGCGAATTAAAAAGAAATTTACAATTTGTTAAAATAATATTTTGTGTATTGATTTCCAATTACTTATCTTTGAACAAACTTAAAACTAAATTATTATGGGATTATTAAATTTTTTTAGCTCATTATTTGGAAAAGCTAAACAAACTGAAGAAAATACAACTGTAAAAAAATCAGAAATTGCTGAACCAATATTGGAAAAAGCTTCTGAAATAATTGAAGAAAAGCCAAAAGTTAAAAAAGTTCCTGTTAAAAAAGCTGCTGTAAAAAAAGCACCTGCGAAAAAAGTAGCCGCAAAAGATAAAGTTGAAAAAACAGCAGAGAAAACCCTAAAAAAAGTAGCTACAAAGAAAGCTCCTGTTAAAAAAACAACAGCAAAAAAGACAACAACCAAAGAAACTACTACAAAAAAAACAACTACAAAAAAAGAGTAACCTTTTATATATACAAAAAAGCTTCAGAAAATTCTGAAGCTTTTTTGTATATATTTAATAATATCATTAATTTGAAATGACTTCAACTTCTGCATTAGGTTGAAATAAGAACAATCTTCCTGAACTTAGTTCTAAACATTCATATCGTTTTACACGTAAAGCAACTTTTTTAAATACTTTTCCGTTTTTGATTCGGAAAGTACTTCCGTATGGAATTTCAAATATATAATTGTACTCCGTGTTTCTTTCATCAAACTGTTTTAAAGCTAAAGACAAAGTGGAATCCGTATCTGAACTTGCTTTGGGATTTCTGAAATGTCGTGCCATTAAAGGCAATATTTGATGAGGAAAAATTTCTGGACGAATAAACGGAATCATTAAATGCTGAAACGTAATTTTCCATTCCGTTCCGTGAGGTAAAATGTTTCTTCCATATTTTTCAAAAGCTACCAAATGCGCAATTTCATGAATTAACGTCATTAAAAATCGGTATTTATTCAAATTGGCATTGACCGTAATTTGATGAAAACCGTCAGGATGCCTACGATAATCGCCGTGACGTGTATTTCGTTCACTTACAATTTTCAAATGCACGTGATTTTGCTTTATTAGTTCAAAAACAGGTTCTACGGCGTGTTCTGGCAAATATTTTTGTAAAACGTTCAAACAAATAGATAGTTTAAGGTGTTGAAGCACTTACCTGTAGTACTTTCCCATTATAATATTTATTTCCAGTAAGGGCAAAATTAAATATATAATCCGCCATATCTTTAGCAGAAAGCGGTGCTTCATAACCTGGAAAAGCTTCTTGTAACATTTCTGTATTGACAGCTCCTAATGCTAAAACATTAAATGAAATACCACTTTCTTTGTATTCCTCGGCTAATAATTCCGACAATGTAATAACTGCTCCTTTACTTGAACTATATGCTGAAAGTCCTGCGAATTTCATACTCCCTTGTATGCCTCCCATAGAACTTATAGTAACCACGTGGCTTCCTTTTTCCATAAATGGAATACAAATTTTAGTTAATTCCGCAACAGCGAAAACATTGACTTTATATATATTTTGAAATTCTTGTGAAGAAATTTCTGTAAAATTTTTATGAAGTAAACTTCCTGCATTATGAATTAGAACGTCCACTTTTTTCCAAGTTTTTAAAACAAAATTGTGTACTTGTTGCAACTGATTTTCATCTGAAATATCAATTGCTAAACACGTAATGTTTTTGTGTTCAATTAAAACCTGTGGCGTTTTACGAGAAATAGCCAAAACTTGATGACCGGCATTTGCAAATTGTAAAGCCATTTCGTACCCAATTCCACGAGACGTTCCTGTAATTATTATATTTTTATTTTGCATTTAGCTTAATTTCTTTAGTTGGAGCATTCATCATTTTTTCTAAAACTGGAATTGTTTTATTTACGACAGTAGTAATATGAGTTGTATTCATCAATTCGAATTCGTCATCCGGTTGATGATAAAAGTCGAAATTTTCAAAATCGAAAGTTGAAACTGTTTGAGCTGGCACATTAAATTCATCATAAAAAGGAAAGTTATCTGACGCTCTAAACAACATATATTTTGTTTCCACAGGAAGATAACCCACTAATTTTTCACCTGAATATTCGTTCATTTTGGCAGCCATATTACTTTTTCCAAAACCAGTGATATACATTAACATATCTCTGTTTTGCATTGGCACACCAACCATTTCGTAATTGAACATGAAATATAAATTCATGTTTTGTTGTTTCAATTTCGCAGCTAAATGCTTAGAACCTAACAAGCCTTTTTCTTCAGCAGAAAAGAAAACAAACAACAAACTTCTTTTGTTGGATTTAGCTTGCGCGAAATATTTTGCAACCTCAGAAACAGATGTAGTTCCCGCCGCATTATCGTTGGCACCATTTGCAATGTTATCTCCATTTACTGCAGAAATTTTACCAATATGATCATAATGAGCGCCAATAATTACAAATTCATTTTTCAAAACCGGATCTGTTCCTTCAATATAACCTACAATATTATATGATGTTTTATCAAAATTTGAAAGTGTATCTCGATAGGTTTTAAAATAAGGTTTAATACCATTTTCTTTAAATAAATTCTCTAAATATATGGACGCTTTTTCAATTCCTTTACTACCAGAATCTCTACCTTCTAATTCATCAGAAGTAAGAAATTTTAAGGTTTTTGAAACATCATCTTCATTTGCAAAATCAATTACTTCCGTTGCTTTTTTTTCTTGAACTTGTTCTACAACTTTAGGAGTTGGAATCATTTTAGCGGGTCCGCAGGATGCAATTAGAACACCAAAAGCAATTAGTGAAATTTTCTTCATATTTTTAAATTTTAGTAAAAATAAAAAAATCCCGTCAAAGATTTATTAGACGGGATTTTTTTTTATAATTTTCATGAAATAATTATGCTAACATCGTAACTGGATTTTCCATAAATGCTTTAAATGTTTGTAAAAACTGTGCTCCAGTAGCTCCATCGACAGTTCTGTGATCGCAAGCTAAGGTTACTGTCATGGTATTACCAACTACAATTTGTCCTTTTTTAACTACAGGTTTTTCAATAATAGCGCCAACAGATAAAATGGCTGAGTTGGGTTGATTAATAATAGAAGTAAACGATTGAATTCCAAACATTCCTAAGTTAGAAATAGTAAAGGTACTTCCCTCCATTTCGGCTGGTTGAATTTTCTTTGATTTTGCTTTTCCTGCTAAATCTTTTACACTTGCACCAATTTGCGTTAAACTCATTTGATCAGTAAATTTTAGTACTGGAACCATTAAACCATCTTCAACAGCAACAGCCACACCAATATTTACATGATGATTGATTACCATTGCGTCTTCTCTCCATTGAGAATTAACTTGTGGATGTTTTTTCAATGCCATAGCAGAAGCCTTAATAACCATATCATTAAATGATACTTTAGTTTCAGGCAAGCTATTAATCATATTTCTTGAAGCAATCGCACTATCCATATCTAACTCAATTGTTAAATAATAATGAGGTGCTGTAAATTTAGATTCTGATAAACGTCTCGCGATGGTTTTACGCATTTGCGAGTTTTTAATTTCTTCTTGGAACATTTCTCCTGCTGGAACGAATGGTTTTACAGCTGAAACTGCATTCGTTGCATCTGTTACAGCTTGAACTGGAGTACTAATAGCTGATGGAGTAAAGTTTTCTACATCAGATTTTGTAATTCTTCCATTTTCACCAGTACCTATAACCTGAGATAAATTCACACCTTTGTCCTGCGCCATTTTCTTAGCTAAAGGCGAAGCAAATATTCTATCATTAGTATTAGGTGTTTGGTGTTGGGTATTAGGTGTAAGGTTTGAATTTTGTTTAACCTCTTCAACCTTTGGAGTTTCAACTGTTCCACCAACTGAAAAGCTAGCAGCTATTC
>JBFYPW010000029.1:0-19914 GCA_041303115.1 Flavobacterium sp. | reverse complement strand
TATGAAGCCGAAGCCGAAAACATCACTTCAGAAGACATCATAAATAAAGTTTTAAATCAGGTACAAGTACCTTAATGAGTGCATAGGAAAGTAATTAGTAAAGCGTTTTTACGAAATACTAAACACGAAAATGGAGACGAAAGAGTTACTTAAAAAAGTAAAAAAAATTGAAATAAAAACCCGAAGATTGAGCGATCATATTTTCTCGGGACACTATCACACGTCTTTTAAAGGACGTGGCATGACGTTTTCTGAAGTGCGACAATACCAATACGGAGATGATTTTAGAGCCATAGATTGGAATGTTTCCGCAAGAAATAATGATGCCTTTGTTAAAATATTCGAAGAAGAACGCGAATTAACGATGATGTTACTAATCGATTGTTCAGATTCGCAAAGTTTTGGAACTACATCGCAAAGTAAAAATGATTTGGTAGTTGAAATTGCGGCAACACTTGCATTTTCTGCCACGCAAAACAATGATAAAATTGGTTTAATTTTATTTACCGATGAAATAGAATTATTTATTCCCCCAAAAAAAGGAAAATCGCACGTTTTACGAATCATCCGAGAAGTAATTGAATGGCAACCAAAAAGCAAAAAAACAAATGTAGCGGTAGCCTTAGATTTTTTATCGAGTGTCATTAAAAAACGAGCAATTGTGTTTTTAATTTCCGATTTTATTACCGCAGATTTTCAAAAACCGTTACAAATTGCTGCTAAAAAACACGATGTAACTGGAATTAGAATTTTTGATTCACGTGAAAGAAGCCTTCCAAATGTAGGAATTGTTCAAGTGCAAGATGCTGAGACGGGAGAAAAAATATGGTTAGATACGCAAACAAGCAGCACCCGATTGGCATACGAGAATAAGTACAAAACGAATGTAGAAAACTGTCAAAATACGTTTAGTAAATGTGCCGCAGGATTAGTTGAAACCGAAGCCAACGAAAGTTATGTAAAGAAATTAGTAACCTATTTTAAAAGTAGAGCCTAATGAAGTTACGTCTTTTATTTCCATTTCTTTTTTCCATTTTCGTGGGGTTTTCCCAAACGATAGTGACTACTGTATCTAAAAAGAAAATTAAAATTGGTGAACAAATTCAACTTACGTTAACCACAAAAGTAAACCAAAAAGAAGTAGTTTTTTTCCCCGATTTAGATTCGATAGGCAAATTGGAAGTGGTGCATTCTTTTCCAACAGAAAAAAACAAAAAAGGCAACCAAACGGAGTGGATAAAAAAATATAATCTTACGCAATTTGATTCGGGCACTTATAAAATACCTGCACTGGAGGTAGTAATAAACACTAAAAAAACCAAATCTGAGAGTATAGAAATTTCGGTAATTGATGTGGAAGTAGATACTACAAAGCAAAAAATGTATGATATTAAAGAAGATGAAAATATCACTTCTAAAACCAAAGAAACATCTCAAGAACTTTCAGATTCTCAACTAATTTTAGGAGTGTTTTTTGCTTTTTTCTTAGCAGGTATATTATATGTAATTTTGCGATTAAAACACCGAAATAAAAGCAAAACATATGCTTATGTTTCGCCGTATAATAAAGCTTTTTTACGTTTTTCGGAACTAAATACCGAAACAAATTCTAAAGACTTTTATTCCAATATTACACAAATAATAAAATCGTATTTTGAAAAAACGTTAGAATTTTCTGCATTAGAAAGTACTACTGAACAGTTTATTTTGAAACTAAAAATGGCAGTACATCTTAAAAAATTTGAAATTTCAGAAACGACTATTTCCGAAATTGAAACGTTATTTCTTAAAGCCGATTTAGTTAAATTTGCCAAAATTGTAGTGGATGCAACTTCGCATAGCTCAGACAAAACAGCAGCAGAGAATCTAATAAATGTATTTCACAAAACCTTACCTGTTTCTGATGAAGAACAACAAATTGCAATAGCTAAAATAGCCGAAGAACAGCAACAAAATAAATATAAAAATATCAGACAAACAGCATTTATTGTAACGTTTTTAGTGGCAATAATTTCTGTAGTGGCCTTTTTTGGATGGGAAAATGTAACCCATTATTTTTCAGCAAAAATTAACGGAAAAGATGCCGATTATTATCTAAAAAAAGAATGGATTGTTTCAGAATACGGATTGCCTGTTTTGCAAGTAGAAACACCAGAAATTTTAGTTCGTAATTTGGTTACTTCAAAAAATCCAAACATTAAAAATATCGCGCAATTTTCTTGGCAAAATCCAGAGGATAAAGTAGCCATTTCACTACAAACGATCGCTTATAAAGATTCTGTAAAAACAGATTTAAAAGCAATTTTTAATGATGAAATGAGCGAAATGATGCAATTAAAAGCTACTAAAATTCAAACAACAGCAAAGAAATTTAAAAATGTTAAGGATTTATCTGGCGATATTTTAGAAGGTACATTTGAAATTAATTCAGCCAACCAAATCAAACAAATGCGGTTCTTTACCGTTTTCATATCAGATAATTTCGGATTACAAAAAGTAAGAATTACTCATGATGCTACGGATAAATTAGCTAAAGATTTTATAGATCGTATTACAAATAGTCTCGAACAAATAAATCAAAAAGATGAATAGCGCCTTTATGCATCCTCATTTTTTATGGTTGTTATTGGTTATTCCAATAGCGGTGTTTTGGCAATATATAAAAGCGAACAAACAAAATCCAACTTTAAAAATCAGCACCACGGAAGGATTATCCATCAAAAAATCGTGGATTATAAAGTGCCGACCGTTTTTGTTTTTGTTAAAGCTTTTGGTGTTAGGATTTGTAATTATTGCTTTAGCACGACCAAGAAATACACAAAAATCAAGTTATACAGATAGTAAAAACGGAATTGATATTGTGATTGCTACCGATGTATCGGGAAGTATGCTGGCAACTGATTTTAAACCAAATCGATTGGAAGCCATAAAAAAAGTGGCCGAATCGTTTATTCAAAAACGAACCAATGATAGAATTGGTTTAGTGGTGTATGCCGGCGAAAGTTATACAAGAACTCCAGTAACTTCAGATAAAACAATGTTGTTACAATCCTTAAAAGAAGTGCAATATAACGGCTTGGTACTTCAAGACGGAACCGCAATAGGAATAGGCTTAGGAACTGCTATTAATCGAATTAAAAACAGCAAAGCAAAATCGAAAATCATCATTTTATTAACCGATGGAGTAAATAACGTAGGAAGTTTAGATCCCATTTCAGCAGCAGAAATTGCTAAAGACTTTGGTATAAAAGTCTATACGGTAGGTGTTGGAACAAACGGAATGGCAAATTTTCCAGTAGCAAAAGATAGTAATGGAAACATCGTTTTTCAACCTCAAAAAGTAGAAATTGACGAGAAAATTTTACAAGAAATAGCTACGATTACAAAAGGAAAATATTTTAGAGCTACAGATAATACTAAGTTAGAAGCCATTTACGAAGAAATTGATGGTTTAGAAAAATCTAAAATTATAGAAAACCGCTTGATGCTATTTGACGAACAATTTCGTAGTTGGTTACTAATAGGGTTGTTTTTTCTTATTTTAGAAATGGTTTTAAGTCGAACGCTATTTAAAAGTTTTATCTAATGTTTGAATTTGAATCACCATATTATTTTATTTTAGTGTTACTACTTCCAATTGGATTAGTGGCACAGAAAGCCTATGTGAAATGGCAAACGGAAAAACAAGCGGTATTTAGCGAGCCAAAAGCCCTTGAAAAATTGCTTGTAAATTCACCAAAACAGATATCGCGTATTAAATTTATGTTGCAAATAATGGCTGTTTTTTTCATTGTTTTAGCTTTAGTAAATCCGAAATTGGGTTCAAAAGTCGAAACAGTTCCTTCAAAAGGAGTAGAAATTGTTTTTGCCATTGATGTTTCAAAAAGTATGTTGTGTAAAGACATTCAGCCCAATCGCTTGGAAAAATCCAAGCAAATAATGACACAAATGATTGAATCTATTGCAAGTGATAGAATTGGAATTGTAGCTTATGCGGGTAGTGCCTATCCTGTTTTACCAATGACAACAGATTATGAATTGGCAAAAATGTTTACACAAAGTATCAATACTAATTTAATTTCTTCGCAAGGAACAGCAATTGAAAGCGCCATTCAAACCAGTGTGAATTTCTTTGATAATCCAACTTCGGGGAAAGCCATTATTTTGCTTTCAGATGGTGAAGATCACGAAAATACTTCTTTCGATGTATCTAAAATAACAAAAGAAAAAAACGTAAAAATAATTACTGTTGGTATAGGAACTTTAAACGGAGGCACAATTGAATTTGTTGATGAATTGGGTTTTCAACAAGTTAAAAAAGATAAAAACGGTCAAGTTGTAACTACGAAACTAAATCAGGAAATTTTACAGAAAATAGCTTCAGAAACCAATGGAACGTATTGCAATGACAATCAAATTTCAAAAGTAGTTGCTTCAATAAAATCGGCATTAGCATCCGTAAAACAACAAGAATTTAATGCCCAACAATTGGCTCAGAAACAATCGCAATTTCAGTGGTTTTTAGGCATAGCATTTTTATTGCTCTTGCTCGAATTTTTTATTACAAATAGTAATTTTAACATCAAAAATTGGTTTTCAAAACACCAGACACATCTATTCTTGCTTGTATTTTTAACTTCAGGAATGGCCTTTTCTCAAGAAAAAAACACGGATAATTCGCAACAAAAAGAAAAGCAATTACGGTGGATAAAAGCCAAAGAAAAAAAACAAAAACAACCTGCAGAATATAATTTAGGAAACACTATTTATAAAAATAAAAAGTATGCTGAAGCGATAAGCAATTATAAAAATGCCGCCTTAATAGCAAACACTTCTGCACAAAAACACAAAGCGTTTCATAATTTAGGAAACGCATATATGCAAGATAAAAATTATAAATTGGCAGTTGCATCCTACAAAAATGCTTTAAAGGCGAACGCTAAAGATGAAAAAACCAGATACAACTTAGCGTTAGCAAAAAAATTATTAAAAAAATATCCGCCAAAACCAAATCCGAAAAATAAAAACAAGAAAAAAAATCAAAAAGACAAAAAGCAACAAGACAAAAAAGACAATAAAAACAAAGAAAAAAGTCAGCCAAAAAAACCAAGCGCAAACAAACAACGAATGGATAACGTGCTAAAAGCAATTAGCAATGAAGAAAAAAAAGTGCAGGAAAAAGTAAACGCAAATAAAACAAAAACGAACACAACAAGTACAGAAAAAGATTGGTAAAATGAATAATAAAATAAAAATACTACTAACCTTTTTGCTTTTCTCTTTTCTTTCCTTTTCTCAGGTTAAATTAGAAGTAAAAGCAGAAAAAACGAACCTTAAAATTGGTGAAGTGATTCAGGTTACTTATATTTTTAACGAAGAAGGCTCAAACTTTACACCTCCTAATTTTAATGGGTTTAATAAAGGTGGTTCGTACGTTTCTTCTAATGAAGAATACATAAATGGGGATTATGCCATACAACAAGTATATACCTATGTAATTCAGGCGGCCAAAGCAGGAAGATTACTTATTTCTCCAGCAACAATTAAATTTAATGGCAAAACTTATGCATCAAAACCTGTAGCCGTTTCTGTTTCCAACGAAAAAGCTGCCGATGCCATACAGAGAAACCAAAACACAACAACTGTTTCTAAATCCAATTCCTCAAACAAGTCGATTTCTGGCGCAAACAATTTATTATTTATTGATGTAGAAGTTAGTAAAACCAACGCGTTTGTAAATGAACCAATTGAGGTAAATTATCGTATTTATTTGGCACCCAATTTAGAGATTGAGCTAAACAAAAATATGGTTACAAAATTCAATAACTTTTGGAGTCAAACGGAAGATGTGCAAGGCGGATGGGAGCGAATGGTTGTAAACAATAGGGTATATAAATCTAAGATTTTCAAGAAAGCCATTTTATACCCTCAAAAAATTGGGAAACTTCAAATATCACCTATTACTTTAGACTTAAACATAAGTTATCCTACAGGAGATGTAGACTTTTTTGGCGATCCAGAATATGATGTGGCCAGAAGAGAAATTGTTTCTAATACGAAATACCTTCAGGTTCTTGCCTTGCCAGAAAAAGGTAAGCCCGAAAACTTCACAGGTGCTGTTGGAACTTTTGATTTTCAAGCAAATATATCTAAAAACAATTTAAAATCAGGTGAGTCCTTACAATTAGACTTGATTGTTTCTGGAACTGGAAATTTAAAATTGTTCGAGATCCCTAAACCTAATTTACCAGCTAATTTTGAAATATACGAGCCACAACATCAAGAATTTGTTAACGAAAATATGAATGGAATTTCTGGAAAAATTAAAGATAGTTATACCATTATCCCACAAGAAAAAGGGGATTTCAAATTAAAACCTCAGTATTTTTCATTTTTTGATGTCAAATCAAAAACCTACAAAACCATTTCATCTGAAGCTATAGATTTAAAAGTACTTCAAGGAGAAAATCAAGCGAATGTTACCTCGAATTCAAAATCTAAATTAGCTGAAAAATCTCAAAAAACAGATTCAGCATCAGGGTTTGAATTTACATTTTTACATTTTATTGGGTTTGTTGCTTTAGCAGGATTGACTTTATTGTTTTTTACATTAAAAAGAAACAAATCGGAAACTGATGAAGAGGTAAAAACAGAAATAAAATCTGTAAAAAAGGATTTTTCTGTAAACGATATTCAAATCTATTTGACAAACAAGGAAGTGTTTTATCAGAAAATGGAACTTAAAATTGCTGAATTTTTAGAGTATAAATTTGGTTTAGAAAAAGCAGATTTAAATAAAGAAAACATTATTCAAAAATTTCAGGAAAACCAAATTTCCCAAGAAAACACAAACGATTTTATAGGACTGTTACAAAACTGCGAAAAAGCAAGATATATGCCAACATCCGATGGGAATATGCAATTGGATTATGAAAAACTACAACAATTAGTTCAAATTATTAACGTGTAAAGGCAATAATCGTATTATAATTTTGTTTAGTGTATATTTGTAGTTCAACTTATTTTATGAACAAAATATTTTTCTATTTATTCTTTTGTTTTTCGATACTTTCTTTTTCACAACAGAAATTATGGAAAGGTTATTTTTCATTTAATGAAATTACAGACATTTGTATTTCTGAACAGAAGGTATATTCCAGTACTAAAAATTCTGTTTTTAATAAAGACGTTTTCTCAAATATATTAACCACTTTTACTTCAATAAACGACGTAAAACCAGATGAAATTACTGCAATTTTACACACATCAAATAATTATACTTTAATTGGAAATAAAAACGGATTAATTATTCTTATTAAACCTGATGGTACCACATTAAACAAAGTTGATATTATTACCGATGTGCCAGTGCCAGCCAATAGTAAAAAAATTAACGATTTTTATGAGTATAACGGAAAAGTATATGTATCTACACAATACGGAATTAGTGTAATTAAGTTGTCTAATTTTGAAATTGAAACCAGTTTTTATATTGGAAATTCAGGGGAATTTATTGATGTTTTACAAACTACAATTTTTAATAATGAAATTTTTGCAGTAACCCGAACACAAGGCATAAAAAAAGCAAGTATAACCAATCCTTTTTTATACGATTTTTCGCAATGGTCGGTTTTTAATTCTTTAAATTGGTCGAGCATTGTTACGTTTAACAATCAATTAGTAGCGATGAATACTAACGGAATTACCTATAAATTTTCAGGTAATATTGCAGTGCCTTTTTCGCAAATGGTAACAAATGGTTTAAAACTTAGAACCGATTCTGTTTACTTAACGATAACCAATCAAAGCCAAATTTTACTTTATAGTCAAAATTTTACTTTAGTAAATTCCATTAATTCAATTCCTAATTTTCTGGATACATTTACATGTGCCATTACAAAAAACAACATGTTATATATTGGAACAAAAAAAAGCGGTTTATTTGAAACTGCCATTACAAATTCTAGTGCATTTACAAACATATCACCCAACGGACCTATTGAAGACTTAGCCTTTAAAGTAACCAAAACCAAAACCGATTTATGGCTAACACACGGAAGTTATGACAGAACCTACACCCCAGATTATAAATTACAAGGCATTAGTATTTTTAACACCAATACCGGTTGGACTAAAATTCCAAATACTGGAGTTGCTGGAGCAGTAACTTTAGCAGCAATTGCAGAAAACCCAAGAAATAGCAGTGAAGTTTTTGTAGCTTCTGGACACAGTGGTTTGTTGAAATTTACAGATAAAACAAATCCTTTTTTATTCAACCAAACCAATTTTTTAGAATCGGTATTATTGCCGCCACCAAATCAAAACTTTATATCAGTTCGAATTAATGGAATGAAATATGATAAAGAGGGTAATTTATGGCTTACAAATGCCTTAGTAGCCAACGGGATAAAAGTCCTAAAAAATGGTAATACTTGGCAGTCGTATAATTTAAGTGCAGTAATTCAAAATTCCACCGCATTGCATTATGGCAATATAGACATTGATAAAAACGGAACAAAATGGACCGCTACGTATGGTGGAGGTGTATTGGCTTTTAATGAAAAATACAATAATAAATTTATTATCATTAACGAAGAAAATGGGAATTTACCCAACAATGATGTGCGATGTGTAGCTGTAGATAACAAAAACCAACTTTGGATTGGAACGTTTAAAGGGTTACGAATTTTAAATAGCGTAGATAGATTTATTTCCGAATCAGCACTAACCACAACAAACATTGTCATTCAAGATGGCGATTTGGCTCAAGAATTGTTTTACCAACAAGTAATTCAAGATATTAAAGTGGATGGCGCTAACAATAAATGGGTAGCTATTGCAGATGCTGGAGTTTTTCAAGTTAGTGCTAACGGACAAAAAACTTTACGAAGATTTACAAAAGACAATTCGCCTTTACCCAGCAATAATGTGTTAGATATTGAAATTGATGAAGTTTCTGGCGAAGTGTTTTTTGCTACCGATAAAGGACTGGTTTCTTTTTTAGGATCCGCCACAAGAGGAGACGACGATTTAGAAAACGTATACATATATCCAAATCCGGTTCGTCCTGAATATTCAGGAACAGTAAAAATATCTGGATTGATGGACAAAGTCAATTTAAAAATCACAGATATTGAAGGAAATTTGGTTTTTGAAACCACTTCTTCTGGAGGAACGGTAGAATGGGATACTACTGCGTTCGGAAAATATAAAGTCGCTTCTGGCGTATATATGGTTTTTGTTTCGTCTAGCGATGCAGCTGAAACTACAGTAAAAAAAATAATGGTAATTAGATAATGCAAACAAAAACCAAAGCCATTGTTATAAGCGCCATTAAGTACCAAGAAAAAAGTTTAATTGTTAAATGTTTTACACAATCAGACGGGTTGAAGTCTTATTTCATACCAAGTGCTTTTTCTTCCAAAAAATCCAATCAAAAAATAGCATATTTTCAACCATTAAACCTATTGGAAATAGAAGCCAACCATAAAAATAAAGGCACTTTAGAACACTTTAAAGAAGTAAAACTCGCGTATAATTATCAAAATATAAATACGGATATTGTAAAAAGCGCAATGGTTTTTTTCTTGTCAGAAGTTGTAAATAATAGTGTTTTTGAAGAAGAAAAAAACGAGAATTTATTTTCATTTTTAGAAACGTCTTTGTTGTGGTTAGATGCAAATGATTCGGTTTCAAACTTTCATTTGATTTTCCTTTTAGAACTCACAAAATTTTTAGGGTTTTATCCACAAATACAAGAAACAGATTTTGCCTATTTTGAAATGATTGACGGTGTTTTTTCACCCTTTCAAGGCACAAGTTGCCTAAACGCACACGAAACAAATTTGCTTAAAAAAGTATTGCGATTAAGATATGACGACAATCAAAAAGTATTTGCAGGAACAGAGCGACAAATATTGTTAAAAATCCTTTTAGATTATTATGCTATTCATTTAGACGGTTTTAAAAAACCAAAATCATTAGACGTCTTAAAAGAAGTTTTTTCTTAACCTACAACTTTTGCCTTTTACCTTTTGCCTTTTCTCTTTAAATCATTACTTTCGCAAATTGATTTAAGATAGCGACAAAATGAGTACAAAATTTACGGAATACAAAGGACTTGACTTACCAACGGTAGCTTCAGAAGTTCTTGATTTTTGGAAGGAAAATAACATCTTTGAAAAAAGTGTATCTACACGTGAAGGAAACCAACCATTTGTGTTTTTTGAAGGACCACCTTCTGCAAACGGATTACCTGGAATTCACCATGTGATGGCACGTGCAATTAAAGATATTTTTTGTCGATATAAAACTCAAAAAGGATTTCAAGTAAAACGAAAAGCAGGTTGGGATACGCACGGATTACCTGTAGAATTAGGTACTGAAGCCGCATTAGGAATCACAAAAGAAGATATTGGAAAAACCATTTCCGTTTCAGATTACAACGAAGCGTGTAAGAAAACAGTAATGCGTTACACCGACGTTTGGAATGACTTAACTGAAAAAATGGGCTATTGGGTAGATATGGAAGACCCATATGTGACCTATAAATCCAAATATATGGAATCGGTTTGGTGGTTGTTGAAACAAATTTACAACAAAGATTTGCTTTACAAAGGGTACACCATTCAACCGTATTCGCCAAAAGCAGGAACAGGTTTGTCTTCGCACGAAGTGAATCAACCTGGTTCATATCGTGATGTTACCGATACCACTGTTGTAGCACAATTCAAAACTAAAGAAGACACATTGCCAAACTTTTTACAAGGTTTTGGAACTATTCATATTTTAGCTTGGACAACCACGCCTTGGACGTTACCAAGTAATACTGCTTTAACAGTGGGTCCAAAAATTGACTATGTTTTAGTACAAACATTCAATCAATATACTTTTGAGTCTGTAAATGTTATTCTAGCTAAGAATTTAGTAGGAAAGCAGTTTGGAAAAGGATTTTTTGCAAGCACAGAAGCAACTGATTTTGAAAATTTTAAAGCAGGTGATAAAAATATCCCGTACGAAATTTTAGCCGAATGCAAAGGGTTAGATTTAGTCGGAATTCGTTACGAACAATTGATGCCATTAGCGTTACCATATCAAAATCCTGAAAATGCATTTAGAGTAATCGCTGGAGATTTCGTAACTACAGAAGATGGAACTGGAATCGTTCACACCGCACCTACATTTGGAGCAGATGATGCTAAAGTAGCCAAAGAAGCTACTCCAGAAGTGCCGCCAATGTTGGTTTTAGATGAAAATGGAAACGCAGTTCCGTTAGTAGATTTACAAGGAAAATTCATTTCTAATTTAGGCGAATATTCAGGGAAATACGTAAAAAATGAATACTACAATGAAGGCGAAGCGCCAGAACGCTCTGCCGATGTAGAAATTGCTATCCAATTAAAAGAAGAAAATAAAGCCTTTAAGGTAGAAAAATACGTTCACAGTTACCCACATTGCTGGCGAACAGACAAACCTATTTTATATTATCCGTTAGATTCTTGGTTCATCAAAGTAACCGAAATCAAAGACCAAATGTTCGATTTAAACGAAACCATCAACTGGAAGCCAAAAGCTACAGGAGAAGGTCGTTTTGGAAATTGGTTAAAAAACGCCAATGATTGGAACTTATCGCGTTCAAGATATTGGGGAATTCCTCTGCCAATTTGGAGAAATGAAGAAGGAACGGAAGAAATTTTAGTAGGTTCGGTAGCAGAATTAGTTCAAGAAATTGAAAAAGCAATTGCCGCTGGTTTCATGACTGAAAATCCATTTAAAGGATTCGAAATCGGAAATATGACTGAAGAAAATTACGATTTAGTCGATTTACACAAAAATGTGGTGGACGAAATTGTATTGGTTTCTGCATCTGGAAAACCAATGAAACGTGAAACGGATTTAATTGATGTTTGGTTCGATTCGGGTGCGATGCCATATGCACAATGGCATTATCCTTTCGAAAACAAAGATAAAATTGACGAAAACAAAGATTTTCCTGCCGATTTTATTGCTGAAGGTGTAGACCAAACAAGAGGTTGGTTTTATACCCTACACGCGATTTCTACGTTAGTTTTTGATAAAATTGCGTATAAAAATGTGGTGTCAAATGGTTTAGTATTAGACAAAAACGGACAAAAAATGTCAAAACGTTTAGGTAATGCTGCCGATCCATTTGATACGTTAGCCGAATATGGCCCTGATGCTACGCGTTGGTATATGATTTCAAATGCCAATCCGTGGGACAATTTAAAATTCGATTTAGAAGGTATTGCTGAGGTACGTAGAAAATTCTTTGGAACGCTTTATAACACGTATTCTTTCTTTGTTTTATATGCCAATATTGATGGTTTTAACTACAGTGAAGCCGAAGTTCCTTTAGCTGAACGACCTGAAATTGATCGTTGGATTTTATCGGAATTACATACGCTTATTCAAGTAGTTGATGCCGCTTATGCAGATTACGAACCTACTCGTGCTACTCGTGCTATTTCTGATTTTGTGCAAGAGAATTTAAGTAATTGGTACGTGCGTTTATGCCGTCGTAGATTTTGGAAAGGTGACTATGCTCAAGACAAAATTGCCGCTTATCAGACGCTTTATACCTGCTTAGAAACGGTTGCAAAATTAGCCGCTCCGGTTGCACCGTTCTTTATGGACAGACTATATAAAGACCTGAATGCCAATACTAATAAGGAAAAATTTGAAAGTATACACTTATCTATTTTCCCAGTTTCGGTTGAAAACTTTGTTGATAAATCACTAGAAAGTAGAATGCAGAAAGCACAAACGATTTCTTCTTTGGTTTTATCTCTTCGTAAGAAAGAAATGATTAAAGTACGTCAACCATTACAAAGAGTAATGATTCCAGTGCTTGACGCTACTTTTAAAGCTGAAATTTTAGCTATTGAAGACTTAATTAAAGCTGAAGTTAACGTAAAAGAAATAGAATTATTAGAAGATGCTTCTGGGGTTTTAATTAAACAAATTAAACCAAATTTTAAAGCATTAGGACCTCGTTTTGGTAAAGACATGGGCTTGATTGCCAAAGAGATACAGTCATTTACGCAAGATCAAATTAATGAATTAGACAAAGCAGGCGAATTAACAATTAGTAATTCTGGAAAAAGTATTACTTTAACAGTCGAAGATGTGGAGATTTCTTCTCAAGATATTCCGGGTTGGTTAGTGGCCAATTCAAACGGAATTACAGTAGCTTTAGACATTACCATTTCTGAAGAATTACGTATGGAAGGGATAGCGAGAGAGTTAGTCAACAGAATTCAAAATATTCGTAAAGATTCTGGTTTTGAAGTTACAGATAAAATTAAAGTTCAAATACTAAAAAATGATACTATTGAACAAGCGGTACTCGCAAATCAATCGTACATCAAATCAGAAACACTAACAAACGAACTAATTTTTGTGTCAGAAATAAAAAATGGTACGGAAATTGAGTTCGATGAGTTAAAAACAATAATACTAATTTCAAAATAATAAAACCTTATGGTGCTATTAGATTGAAATAATAAATTTTTAAAAAAATGTCAATTATGATAGATCAACAAATAAGATTCTCAGATGCAGAATTGCAAGAATTCAAGGAATTAATTAATCTAAAGTTAGACAAAGCTAAAAACGACTTAGAATTAATTAAAAGTGCCTATTTAAACGATTCCAATAACGGAACGGAAGATACTTCTCCAACATTTAAAGCGTTTGAAGAAGGAAGCGAAACGATGAGTAAAGAAGCGAATTCGCAATTAGCTATTCGTCAAGAAAAATTTATTCGTGATTTAAAAAACGCTTTAATTCGTATCGAAAACAAAACATACGGATTATGTAAAGTTACTGGGCAATTAATTAACAAAGAGCGCTTAAAAATTGTTCCTCACGCTACAATGAGCATAGAAGCTAAAAATTTACAGCGTTAAAAAACGTTACTAATTATAAAAACGCTCCTTATGGGGCGTTTTTTATTCGTTAAAATTGTTACTTTTGCACAAACATTAAAAAATGAACCTAAGAAAAGCCTATTTATTTGTATTTCTGATTTTACTTATTGATCAAGCAAGTAAAATTTACATCAAAACAAATTTTTATATTAACGAACAAGTAAAAGTGTTCGATTGGTTTAGAATTTACTTTGTAGAAAACGAAGGAATGGCTTGGGGCGCTGAAATCCCAGGTGATTATGGTAAATTATTTTTAACGCTTTTTAGAATTGTTGCTGTTGGAGGAATTTCTTGGTGGCTGTATGATTCTATAAAGAAAAAATTATCAAATTATTTAACTTTTGCCATTACTTTAATTTTAGCAGGTGCTATTGGGAATATTATCGATTCTGTTTTTTACGGCGTAGTTTTTAACGATAGTTACAGTCAAGTTGCTACCATGTTTTCCGACAAACCTTACGGGACATTGTTTCACGGGGAAGTAGTAGATATGTTTTATTTTCCAATTATTAAAGACATTCCAATGCCCGAGTGGGTGCCTTTTATTGGTGGAAGACCTTTTACCTTTTTCAACGCAATTTTCAACGTAGCCGATGTAGCCATTTCTACTGGTTTTGGAATTCTAATTGTCTTCAACAAAAGATGTTTTAACTAAAAACAAAACATAATTTTCTGTTATTTTAATCTTTATTTATTCCTATTTTAAATAATCATATCGTAAATTTGCCTCAAATAGTTTTGATATGTTCGATGTTCAGAAAATAAGAGCGCAGTTTCCTATATTGTCACAAAGCGTTAACGGAAAACCTTTAGTATATTTTGATAATGGAGCGACTTCACAAAAACCTCAAGTTGTAATTGATAGCATTGTAGATTATTATTCCAATTACAATGCAAATATTCACCGAGGTGTCCATACGTTGAGTCAATTGGCAACAGATGCCTACGAACAAGCTCGATTTAAAATCCAAAAGCATTTTAATGCGAAACAGCCGTACGAAATCATTTTTACTTCAGGAACCACCGAAAGTATTAATTTAGTTGCTAATGGTTTTGCCTCTTTAGTAGAAAAAAATGATGAAATAATTATTTCAGCATTGGAGCATCATAGTAATATTGTACCTTGGCAAATGTTGTGCGAAAAAACGGGTGCGATTTTAAAAGTTATTCCAATAGATAGTAATGGCGAGTTAATTATGTCGGAATACGATAAATTACTTTCTAATAAAACCAAATTAGTTTGTTGCAATCATATTTCAAATGCTTTAGGAACGCTAAATCCAATTGAAGAAATAATAAAAAAAGCACATGCCGTTGGAGCAGCAGTTGTAATTGATGGCGCACAATCTTGTCCGCATTTACAGCCTGATGTTCAAGCTTTAGATGTTGATTTTTATGTAACTTCTGCGCATAAAATGTGTGGGCCAACAGGTGTAGGAATGTTATACGGCAAAGAAGAATGGCTTCGCAAATTACCACCCTATAAAGGCGGCGGAGAAATGATTGCTACTGTTACTTTCGAAAAAACAACCTATGCAGATTTGCCTCATAAATTTGAAGCCGGAACGCCAAATATTTGCGGCGGAATTGCTTTTGGAGCGGCTATTGATTATATGAATGAGGTTGGTTTTGACAACATAGCCAAACACGAACACGAATTATTAGTTTATGGCACAAAAAAACTGCAAGAAATTGAAGGATTAACCATTTACGGGCCAACAGATTTATCGAAAAAAGCGTCTGTAATTTCTTTCAATATAGAAAACATTCATCCGTATGATATTGGCACGATTATAGATAAATTAGGTATAGCGGTACGAACAGGCCATCATTGTGCGCAGCCAATTATGGATTTTTATAAAATTCCAGGCACAATAAGAGCCAGTTTTGCCTTTTACAATACCAAAGAAGAAATTGATATATTTGTAGCAGCTGTTAAAAAAGCTAAAATGATGTTATCGTAACTAAAACCATATAAAATGAAAAAGTTTTTACTTTTATCAACTTTAATCCTAACCCTTTTGGCGTGTAGTGGTTCAAAAATTTTTAGCAAAGACGATGTACCAACCATTTTTTATGAAGCAAATACCAGAGGTTTTTTTCTTGCGATAAAAGTTGAGAATCAAGTGCTTTATACATCTAATGAGCGAGATTTTAAAGAATATTCCAATAAAATTGAAATTTCAGATACAGATTGGAAAGAGATTTCTGCATTAGCCAAAGCGGTCGATTTAGAAAAAGTAAAAGACTTAAAGTGGCCAACCGAAAAAAGATATTACGACGGTGCAGCATTTGCTAATATTATTTTCGAAGCAAAAGGCATTAAATATCCAGCTAATGGTTTCGATCACGGTTTTCCACCTGCAGAAATAGAAAAATTAGTTACTAAAATTACGAACCTTGCAGAAATAAAATAATGAATATTAAAGAAATACAAAACGAAATTGTTTCCGAATTCTCTATGTTCGATGATTGGATGGAACGTTACGAATACATTATCGAATTAGGAAAAGGCTTGCCAATTATTGAAGAGCAATTCAAAACAGAAGATAATATCATTAAAGGTTGTCAGTCTAAAGTATGGGTTCACGCTGAAGAAAATGATGGGAAAGTCGTTTTTTCAGCCGATAGCGATGCCATTTTAACTAAAGGAATAATTGCAATTCTAATTCGAGCTTTTTCAAACCAAACTCCGGCTGCTATTTTAGAAGCCAATACCGATTTTGTAGATGAAATTGGATTGAAAGAGCATCTTTCAGCTACTCGTGCAAACGGTTTGGTTTCGATGATAAAAAAAATAAAAATGTATGCTTTAGCATTTGAAGCAAGAAATTAAGAATTAAACACATAAGTGAATCATATGTATAAAACTAATATGACTTATATGTTAAAATAAAAAACCAAAAAAATGGAAGAATTTAAAGACGAAATTAACTTAGGCGAAAGCGTAGTTACTGCATTAAAAGGAATCTATGATCCAGAAATTCCAGTAGATATTTATGAATTAGGTTTAATTTATGATGTAATGATTAACGAGGATAATGAAGTTAAAATTTTAATGACGTTAACTTCGCCAAATTGTCCAGTTGCTGAATCGTTACCAAAAGAAGTGGAAGAAAAAGTTGAAAAAATTGATACGATTAAATCTTGTGAAGTTGAAATTACTTTTGATCCACCTTGGAGTAAAGATTTGATGAGCGAAGAAGCCAAATTAGAATTAGGAATGCTTTAATTTAGTGTTCAGTGTTCAGTTTTTAGTTGGCAGTTCCCTTCTAATACTTTTCACTTTTTACTAATTACTTAAATTATGGAAGAAATAATAAATAAAGTAGCCAACAGCGCCTTAATGGTTTTCGATTTAGAAGATTATTATCCAGATAATCATGTGATAGCAGTTGATGTATCCCAATGGTTGTTTGGTGGTGTTATTTTGAAGGAAACCGAATTTAGAGCCCAATTAAAAGCTACTGATTGGTCAGTTTACGAAGATAAATATGTAGCATTATATTGTTCAGAAGACGCCATTTTACCCGCTTGGGCATACACGTTAGTTACAGTTCATTTAGCGCCATTTGCTTTAAAAGTAATTCAAGGCACTAAAGAATTGGCGATTATCGATTGGTATCAAGATATTTTAAATAAATTAGACTACACAGATTATTTTGACAAACCTTTGATTTTAAAAGGATGTTCCAAAAAAGAAGTACCCAATGAAGTGTACACTTTAGCCATTCAAAAATTAATGAAGGTAGCTAAAAGCATTATGTTTGGTGAAGCGTGTTCCGCTGTTCCGCTGTTTAAAAAGAAGTAATTTTCCATTATATTTACACGCAAACTTGTCATTCTGAAAGCATCTCTTAGATCAGAATGACAAACGTAGCGATTTTCTAAAAATTCAAATTTTGGAATTTGGAATTTCTTTTTTGAAATTTAATTTTCTTCTTCCTCAATTACATCTTTGTAATCTGGATATAAAAATTTATTGTAAGGAAAACGACTGATATGAATGCTTCGCACCGCCTCATAAACTTTTTCTCTAAACGCTTCAAAGTTTTCTTTTTCTGTAGCGGAAATAAAAAGCGTGTTGTTTTCGCCTAAATTATTCATCCATGTTTTTTCCCAATCTTGAAGCGAGAAATTTTTGGATGTTTTTTCAATAGTTTCATCGCTTTCATCAATTTTCACATATTTGTATGCGTCAATTTTATTAAAAACCATAATTGTAGGCTTATCGGCACTTTTAATGTCTAATAAAATTTTATTTACAGCCGAAATATGATCTTCAAATTCAGGATGAGAAATATCTACCACGTGTAAAAGTAAATCGGCTTCTCGTACTTCATCTAAGGTACTTTTAAAAGAATCTACCAATTGTGTTGGGAGTTTTCTAATAAAACCAACCGTATCGGAAAGTAAGAACGGTAAATTTTTAATAACTGTTTTTCTAACCGTAGTGTCAAGGGTAGCAAAAAGTTTATTTTCTACAAATACTTCGCTTTTTCCAACGGCATTCATTAAAGTTGATTTTCCCACGTTGGTATAACCCACTAAAGCCACTCGAACCATTGCGCCACGATTCCCTCTTTGGGTAGACATCTGTTTGTCTATTACCTTAATTTTTTCTTTTAGTAATGAAATTCTATCTCTTACAATTCGTCTATCGGTTTCAATTTCCGTTTCACCAGGACCACGCATACCAATTCCACCGCGTTGACGTTCTAAGTGCGTCCACATCCCGGTTAATCTAGGTAATAAATATTGGCATTGTGCTAATTCAACTTGTGTTCTAGCATAAGACGTTTCGGCACGTTGTGCGAAAATATCTAGAATTAAATTGGTACGATCTAAAACTTTGCAATCTAATTCTCTAGTGATGTTTTTTTGTTGAGAAGGCGTTAATTCATCATCAAAAATTACCGAATTGATATCATATTCTTTGATGTATGTTTTAATTTCTTCAAGTTTTCCAGTTCCTACAAATGTTTTAGGATGGGGTTTATCTGTCTTTTGCCAAAAACGTTTCACCACTTCGCCACCAGCAGTAAAGGTCAAAAACTCTAATTCGTCTAAGTATTCGTTTAGTTTTTCCTCACTTTGATTTTGAGTGATAAGTCCAACAATTGCGGTTCTTTCAAAGATATGTTTTTCAACTTCTAGCATAAGTTTTGTAAATATTCACAAAAATAGCCAATAATTTTGAATAAATAACATTGTTGTCTTTTATCGATTTTTTATTGCATTATATCGATTAATTTAGTGATACTCTAAAATCTTATTACATTTGTTATTACTTACATAATTTAAACACAAAAATACTATAATGAAAAAACTACTTTTATTATTATTTATGTTAGCCGGTTTTAGTGTTTTCGGACAAATTTCCGAAAACTTTGAAGGCGCAACATTTCCACCAACTGGTTGGACAACATTTGAAACAGGAACAGGTACAGTTCAGAGTTGGTCTGAAACGAACTTAGGTGTTTTCACCTATGGAGGAGTTGGTAAATCCGCAATGATTAACAAAGAAAATGTAGCTACAGGCCAAGCGATTGACTGGATGGTTACCTCTGCCGTTACTGTTCCTGCCAATGGTCAGTTACGATTTTATACTAAAACCATTCAAACTGGAGTTCAAGGTAGTTTATTTGACATTAAAATTTCAACTACTTCACAAACGAATCCAACAAGTTTTACCAATCTTGTTTCTTATGACGAGGCTTCTTTAACAGCAGTTGCGAATGTTTATGAAGAAAAAGTAATTGATTTACCAGCTACATATCCTGTAGGTTCTACTATTTACATAGCTTTTGTAATGACAAATGATAATGGAGACAGATGGTTAATTGATAACGTAAATGTTGTGCAAAAATGTAATGCACCTATCGGGCCATTAGCTACTGCTAATGAGACTACAACTAGTGCTCAATTAAGCTGGGGAAATCCAGGTGGAATTACTGCTTGGGAA
>JBFYPW010000028.1:0-20490 GCA_041303115.1 Flavobacterium sp. | reverse complement strand
CTGTACGTGCGGTATTAGAATCAGTTGGTGTACACGATGTATTATCTAAATCTCAAGGTTCATCGAATCCTCACAACGTAGTAAAAGCAACTTTTGATGCTTTGTTACAAATGAGAAGTGCTCTTACTGTTGCAAAACAAAGAGGAGTGTCTTTAGATAAAGTATTTAAAGGATAAATCAAGGAGATATGAAAATATTAGTAAAACAAGTTAGAAGTAAAATCAACTGTCCATTAGACCAAAAGAGAACATTAATCGCTCTTGGTATTAAAAAAATGGGTCAAGTTGTTGAGCACGATGCAAGTCCTGCTGTCCTTGGAATGGTAAATAAAGTTAAACACTTAGTTTCTGTAGAAGAAACTAAATAACAATACATGTTATGAATTTAAGTAATTTACAACCAGCAGAAGGTTCTGTTCACAACCAAAACAAAAGAGTAGGTAGAGGTGAAGGATCTGGTAAAGGTGGTACCTCAACAAGAGGACACAAAGGAGCCAAATCTCGTTCTGGTTATTCAAAGAAAATTGGTTTTGAAGGAGGTCAAATGCCTCTTCAACGAAGAGTACCAAAATTTGGTTTCAAAAACATCAATAGAGTAGAATATCAAGGTATAAATCTTGATACTTTACAAGGTTTAGTAGAAAATGGTGTTATTTCAGAAGCTGTAGATTTTACAGTATTTGTAGACACACGTTTGGCTACTAAAAATAGCTTAGTAAAGATTTTAGGAAGAGGTGAGCTAAAAACAAAATTAAAAGTTAGTGCTCACAAATTTACTGCAACTGCAAAAGCGGCCATCGAAGCTGCTGGAGGAGAAGTAGTAATTCTTTAATTATCATCACTATGAAGAAATTTATAGAATCATTTATCAATGTTTGGAAAATAGAAGAACTAAAAAACAAAATTTTAGTTACTCTTGGAATATTACTTGTGTACCGTTTTGGTTCACAAGTAACATTACCAGGTATTGATTCAACAAAATTGCAAAGTCTTTCTAATCAAACAGAAGGTGGAATTGGTTGGTTAATCAATGTGTTTACTGGTGGTGCTTTCTCGGAAGCTTCTATCTTCGCATTGGGTATTATGCCATACATCTCTGCATCGATTGTAGTTCAATTAATGGGAATTGCTATTCCTTATTTACAAAAACTTCAAAAAGATGGTGAAAGTGGTAGAAAAACGCTTAATCAAATTACACGTTGGTTAACAATTGCAATTACTTTAGTTCAAGGGCCAGGTTATATTTTTAATTTAAAACAAACCTTACCTGCTGAAGCATTTGTAAATCCTGATTTCTTTACTTTCTTCCCTTTATTTGGGTCCGTATTAATCATCGTTTCGGGTACTATTTTCGCAATGTGGTTAGGAGAAAGAATTACAGAAAAAGGAATTGGTAACGGAATATCGTTATTAATTATGGTAGGAATTTTAGCTAGAATGCCTGAAGCATTTATGCAAGAATTTGCAACTGCAATTAATAATGGTGGACCAATGAAAATCATTATTGAAGTAATTATTTGGTTATTAGTTATTATAGCTACAATATTATTAGTAATGGCTTTGAGAAAAGTTCAGGTTCAATACGCAAGAAGATCAGTTTCTGGTGATTTCGAATCGGATTCAATGGATGATAATAGACAATTTATCCCATTAAAATTGAATTCCGCAGGTGTTATGCCAATTATTTTTGCGCAAGCAATCATGTTCATACCTGCTGCATTAGCTGGATTATCTAAGTCTGACACGGCTTTAAGCATTTCAAATATGTTTAAAGATCCATTCGGTTTAGTTTATAATGTAGTTTTTGCTTTATTAATTGTTATTTTTACGTATTTTTACACCGCTATTACGGTACCTACAAATAAAATGGCAGATGACTTAAAGAGAAGTGGAGGTTTTATTCCAGGTATTAAACCAGGTGCAGAAACAGGAGATTTCTTAGATAAGTTAATGTCTCTAATCACATTTCCAGGTTCATTATTCTTGGCTTTAATTGCAGTGTTCCCTGCTATTATCCACGGAATATTAGATGTTCAAGGTGCATGGGCTTACTTTTATGGTGGTACTTCGTTAATTATTATGGTCGGAGTTGCAATCGATACGATTCAACAAATCAATTCATACTTGTTAAACAAACATTATGATGGTTTAATGAAAAGTGGTAAAAATAGAAAAGCTGTCGCTTAATTAATTATGGCAAAACAATCAGCAATAGAACAAGACGGAAGCATTGTAGAAGCATTATCTAATGCAATGTTTCGAGTGGAATTAGAAAATGGACATGTTGTAATTGCTCACATCTCAGGTAAAATGCGTATGCATTACATTAAGTTGTTACCAGGAGACAAGGTTAAACTTGAAATGAGCCCTTATGATTTGTCTAAAGCTAGAATTACTTATAGATATTAAATAAGCAATAGGTGATAGGTAGAAAGCGTTTAGCTTAAAGCATATTGCATATAGCATAAAGCAAATTAAGATGAAAGTAAGAGCATCAGTTAAAAAAAGAAGCGCAGAATGTATTATCGTGCGTAGAAAAGGAAGATTATACGTTATTAACAAAAAGAATCCTAGATTTAAACAAAGACAAGGATAATTATGGCAAGAATAGCAGGGGTTGATATCCCAAAAAACAAAAGAGGAGTTATCGCTTTAACATACATTTTTGGTATGGGTAAAAGTAGAGCTATTGAGGTTTTAGAAAAAGCCAAAGTAAGCCAAGATAAAAAAGTATCTGATTGGAATGATGACGAAATCGGAGCAATCCGTGAAGCGGTTTCATCATTTAAAATCGAAGGTGAATTACGTTCAGAAATTACATTAAACATCAAACGTTTAATGGATATCGGATGTCAAAGAGGTATACGCCACAGAGCGGGATTACCTTTAAGAGGTCAAAGAACGAAAAACAACTCGAGAACAAGAAAAGGTAAAAGAAAAACTGTTGCTAACAAGAAAAAAGCAACTAAATAGTAAATAATATGGCTAAGGCAACTGCAAAAAAACGTAAAGTTATCGTTGAGTCTTCTGGAGAAGCACATATTAGCGCTACTTTTAACAACATCATCATTTCTTTAACAAATAAGAAAGGTGAAGTTATTTCTTGGTCATCAGCTGGTAAAATGGGTTTCAGAGGTTCTAAAAAGAACACTCCGTACGCTGCCCAAATGGCCGCTGAAGATTGTGGAAAAGTAGCTCTTGAAGCTGGACTTAAAAAAGTAAAAGTTTACGTAAAAGGTCCAGGGAACGGTAGAGAATCTGCTATCAGATCAATTCATAATAGTGGAATTGAAGTAACTGAAATTATTGATGTTACTCCAATGCCTCATAATGGATGTCGTCCTCCAAAGAGAAGAAGAGTATAACAATTAGTATAAAACAAAGGTAGGAATTTAGATTATCGAAGGAAAGACCTTAATTCATAATCCCTACCTTAAATAAAAATTTGTAAAATGGCAAGATATACTGGTCCAAAAACAAGAATCGCCCGTAAGTTTGGTGAAGCAATTTTCGGAGAAGATAAAGCTTTCGAAAGAAGAAATTATCCTCCTGGTCAACATGGTTTGGCAAAAAGAAGAGGTAAAAAATCTGAATATGCTGTCCAGTTAATGGAAAAGCAAAAAGCAAAATATACCTATGGTATTTTAGAGCGTCAGTTCAGAAATTTATTTGAAAAAGCAGCTGCTGCTTCAGGTGTAACAGGTGAAATCTTGTTACAACTGTGTGAAGCTCGTTTAGACAATGTAGTGTACAGAATGGGTATTGCACCTACTCGTAGATCTGCACGTCAATTCGTTTCTCACAGACATATCACAGTTAATGGTGAATTGGTAAATGTACCTTCTTACCATTTAAAACCTGGTGATATTGTTGCAGTTCGTGAAAAATCTAAATCTCTTGAAGCAATTGAAAGCTCTTTAGCTAACAATTCTGCTGTATATGAGTGGATTACTTGGAATAATGATACGAAACAAGGTACGTTTGTAACGGTTCCTCAAAGACTTCAAATTCCAGAAAATATTAAAGAGCAACTAATCGTTGAGTTGTATAACAAATAATAATTGACATTAGTCGAAGATATGGCAATATTTAATTTTCAAAAGCCCGATAAAGTTATCATGATCGATTCAACCGATTTTGAAGGTAAATTCGAATTTAGACCTTTAGAACCTGGTTACGGATTGACAGTTGGTAACGCTTTAAGAAGAGTTTTACTTTCTGCATTGGAAGGTTTTGCTATTACATCTGTAAGAATAGAAGGTGTTGAACATGAATTTTCAACAATTTCTGGTGTAGTAGAAGATGTAACTGAAATTATCTTAAATCTTAAACAAGTGCGTTTTAAACGTCAAATTGAAGATGTAGATAATGAATCAGTTTCTATCTCTCTTTCTGGTAAAGATCAAATTACAGCTGGTGACTTCCAAAAATTTATTTCTGGTTTTCAAGTTTTAAATCCAGATTTAGTAATTTGTAATTTAGACAGCAAAACAACTATCAACATGGAACTTTCTATCGAAAAAGGTAGAGGATATGTTCCTGCTGAAGAAAATAAAAAACCAAATGCTCCTATTGGAACAATTTTTACAGACTCTATTTACACGCCTGTAAAAAATGTGAAGTATTCTATTGAAAACTTCCGTGTTGAACAAAAAACAGATTACGAAAAATTAGTTTTCGAAATCAAAACTGATGGTTCAATAAATCCAAAAGATGCATTAACAGAAGCAGCTAAAACGTTGATTCACCATTTCATGTTGTTTTCTGACGAAAGAATCACTCTTGAGGCTGATGAAATTGCTCAAACTGAATCATATGATGAGGAATCATTACATATGAGACAACTATTGAAAACTAAATTAGTTGATATGGATTTATCAGTAAGAGCTTTAAACTGCTTAAAAGCGGCTGAAGTTGATACATTAGGAGACTTAGTTTCTTTCAACAAAAACGATTTAATGAAATTCCGTAATTTCGGTAAAAAATCTCTAACTGAATTAGATGAGTTAGTGGCGAATAAAAACCTTACTTTCGGAATGGATTTAGCAAAATACAAATTAGATAAAGAATAATTCATTCATATTTTGCTCTCCAAAGCGGATTGATGCAAGATGAAGATAAAATAATTACGTCATGAGACACGGAAAAAAATTCAATCATTTAAGTAGACAAACAGGTCATAGAAAAGCAATGCTTGCTAATATGGCATGTTCTCTAATTGAACACAAGCGTATCAATACAACTGTTGCAAAAGCAAAAGCTTTAAAACAATTTATTGAGCCTCTTGTAACAAAATCAAAAGAAGATACAACGCACAACAGACGTATTTGTTTTTCTTATTTAAGAAGTAAATATGCTGTAACAGAATTGTTCAGAGAAGTAGCTGATAAAGTAGCGGATCGTCCAGGAGGTTATACTCGTATTATTAAGTTAGGAAACCGTTTAGGGGATAACGCTGATATGGCTATGATTGAACTAGTAGATTTTAATACTATTTATTCTACTACTAAAAAAGAAGTTAAAAAAGCATCTACTCGTAGAGGTAAATCAAAAAAAGCTGATGATGCTGTAGTGGAAACTCCTGCTGTTGATTCAACTGAATCAACTGATATAGCTACAGAAGCTTCAGAATAATCATGAAACGATTGATTTAAAATAATTAAAAAAGGATAAACAAATTTTTGTTTATCCTTTTTTTTTATAAATACTATAACGTAATTTTGCAATATAAATAAGGTAGCTCAAAATTTGATGCTTATCTCTTTTTTTAAAACTACAACAACTGATGAAATACAACAATAAACAACAAGCAGTTCTTTTACTAAAAGACGGAACTATTTTTTACGGAAAATCAATTGGAATTTCAGGTACAATTTTTGGTGAAATAGCATTTAATACAGGAACAACTGGCTATCAAGAAATATTTACAGATCCTTCCTATTATGGGCAAATTATGGTTACAACCAATGCGCATATTGGAAATTATGGTGTAAATGAAAAAGAAGTGGAATCAGATTCTGTTAAAATATCTGGATTAGTGTGTAAAAATTTTAGTATGAACTATTCTCGTGAAGATGCATCTGAAAGTTTGTATGATTATCTTGAAAAACAAAATCTAATTGTGATTTCAGATGTTGATACTCGTGCTTTAGTTAGTTATATTAGAGATAATGGTGCTATGAATGCCATTATTTCTACAGATGGAACTTCAATAGAGGATTTAAAATTGAAATTAGAACAAGCACCTAATATGGAAGGTTTAGACTTAGCCTCTGTGGTTTCGACTAAAGAACCTTATTTTTTCGGAAATGAGAATGCTTCTTATAAAATTGCTGCTTTAGATTTAGGAATCAAAACAAATATTTTAAGAAATTTAGCAAAACGTGATTGTTATATTAAAGTGTATCCATTTAATGCTACATTTAACGAAATGAAAGCGTTTAATCCTGATGGATATTTCTTATCAAATGGCCCTGGAGATCCAGATCCATTAGCATCTGCTCAAGAAGTAGCAAGAAATATTTTAGCTGAAAATAAACCATTATTTGGAATTTGTTTAGGTCATCAAGTAATTGCTTTAGCAAATGGTATTTCTACGTATAAAATGTTTAACGGACATAGAGGAATAAATCATCCTGTAAAAAATCTTACAACAGGTAAAGGCGAAATTACTTCACAAAATCACGGTTTTGCAGTTAATAAAGAAGAATTAGAAAATCATCCTGAATTTGAATTAACACATGTTCATCTAAATGACGGAACCGTTGCAGGTATGAAAATGAAATCAAAAAATTGTTTTTCAGTACAATATCATCCAGAAGCAAGTCCTGGACCTCATGATTCTAGTTATTTATTTGATGATTTTATCGCAAACATAAAAACTTCTAAAAACTAAAACGTTATCGTTTATAAGTTTTATTATAATTACGAAATTCGAAAAAAAATATATTTAACTTTGTTAAGTTAATAATAAAGAATTTAAAAAATAATTAAATATGAGCATAATAATTAAAGTTCACGCAAGACAAATATTAGATTCAAGAGGTAATCCTACTGTTGAAGTGGATGTAATTACAGAAAATGGAATTTTAGGAAGAGCAGCAGTTCCATCTGGTGCTTCTACTGGCGAACATGAAGCTGTTGAATTACGTGACGGCGGAAAAGCTTATATGGGCAAAGGTGTTTTGAAAGCTGTTGAAAATGTAAATGCAACTATAGCTTCAGAATTGGTAGGAATGTCAGTTTTTGAACAAAACGCTATCGATAAAATGATGATTGAATTAGACGGGACGCCTAATAAATCTAATTTAGGAGCAAATGCTATTTTAGGTGTTTCTCTAGCTGTTGCGAAAGCAGCAGCCAACGAATTAGGTATGCCTTTATATAGATATGTTGGAGGTGTTTCTGGAAATACGTTGCCAGTTCCAATGATGAATATTATTAATGGTGGTTCGCATTCAGATGCACCTATTGCATTTCAGGAATTTATGATTATTCCAGTAAAAGCAACTTCATTTACTCATGCGATGCAAATGGGAACTGAGATTTTTCACAACCTGAAAAAAGTATTACACGATAGAAATTTATCAACTGCTGTAGGTGATGAAGGAGGTTTTGCACCTAATTTAGCTGGTGGAACAGAAGTTGCTTTAGATACAATAAAATTGGCAGTGGAAACTGCTGGATATTCTTTTGGAGATGATGTAAAGATTGCTTTAGACTGTGCGGCTTCAGAATTTTATGTAAATGGAAAATACGATTATACAAAATTTGAAGGTGCTGGTGGAAAAATTAGAACGTCTGAAGAACAAGCCGATTATTTAGCTGAATTGGCTTCGAAATATCCAATTATTTCTATTGAAGATGGAATGTATGAAGACGATTGGAAAGGTTGGAAATATTTAACCGATAAAATTGGTAGTAAAGTACAATTAGTTGGTGACGATTTATTTGTTACAAATGTAGAAAGACTTTCTCGCGGTATCAAAGAAGGAATTGCCAATTCAATTTTAATTAAAGTAAACCAAATTGGTACGTTATCTGAAACTATTGCGGCTGTTAATATGGCGCATAATGCCGGATATACTTCAGTGATGAGTCACCGTTCAGGAGAAACCGAAGACAATACCATTGCAGATTTGGCAGTAGCATTAAACTGTGGTCAAATTAAAACAGGTTCCGCTTCTCGTTCAGATCGTATGGCAAAATACAATCAGTTATTACGAATTGAAGAAGAATTAAATGAAGTAGCTTACTTTCCAGGCGCAAATGCTTTTAAATTAAAATAATACTTTTGTGATGCTGAATTCGTTTCAGTAACTCACAAATTCCCAAACAGAACACCTTTTGGACTTAAAAAACCATTTAGGTGTTTTTTTTGTGAAATTTTTAATTTTTGGTACGTTTTTTGAAGATTATTTTTCTAAAATTTTAATAATTAGAAAAGCAATTTTAGATCTTAGCACACTATAAATTTTATATATACCTATTGTGCAATTTATCTATACATTAATTTTAAAATTCAAGAATTAATTATTAAATTCGCAATTAAGAATTATATACTTACAAATTATACATATTATCATGTCGAAAAATGCAATTATAGAAATTAATGGTAACAAATTTGAACTTCCTGTTATGGTGGGAAGCGAAAATGAAACTGCTATTGATATTAGTAAATTAAGAGATTTATCAGGCGCAATTACTTACGATCCAGGATATAAAAATTCAGGAGTTTGTAAAAGTGATATCACGTTTCTTGATGGTGAAGAAGGAATTTTAAGATACCGTGGGTATTCAATTGAAGATTTAGCTGCAAAAGCTAACTTTTTAGAGGTTTCTTATTTAGTAATTTTTGGGGAATTACCAACCAAAAAACAATTATCAGATTTCGAAACGGATATACATAAATATACTTTAGTTAATGAAGAAATGAAAAACATCATTGATGGTTTTCCAAAAACAGCTCACCCTATGGGCGTTTTATCTGCATTAACAAGTGCGCTTACTGCTTTTAATCCAAAAGTAGTAAATGTTGAAAACGAAAAAGAAATGTATGAAGCCATTTGTAAAACTATGGGTAAATTCTTAGTTTTAGCAACTTGGACATACAGAAAAAGCATGGGATTTCCATTAAATTATTATGACAATACGATTGGGTATGTAGATAATTTTATGCAATTAATGTTTAAATTGCCTACAGGACCATATCATATTAACCCTACCGTAGTAGCAGCTTTAGATAAATTATTTATTTTACATGCAGATCATGAGCAAAACTGTTCTACTTCTACAGTTCGTATGGTAGGTTCTTCACATGCTGGATTATTTGCTTCAATTTCTGCCGGGGTTTCAGCACTTTGGGGTCCATTACACGGTGGTGCAAATCAAGCGGTATTGGAAATGTTAGAAGCCATTCAAAAAGATGGTGGTGATGCAGATAAATATTTAGCAAAAGCAAAAGATAAAAATGACGAATTCCGTTTGATGGGATTTGGACATAGAGTATATAAAAATTTCGATCCGAGAGCAAAAATCATCAAAAAAGCAGCAGATGAAGTTTTAGCAGAATTAGGAGTAAACGATCCAATATTAGCCATAGCTAAAAAATTAGAAGAATCAGCATTAGTTGATCCGTATTTCGTAGAAAGAAAATTATATCCAAACGTTGACTTCTATTCAGGTATAATTTACCGTGCATTAGGAATTCCTACAGATATGTTTACGGTTTTATTCGCAATTGGTCGTTTACCAGGATGGATTGCACAATGGAAAGAAATGCGTGTTAATAAAGAACCAATTGGTCGTCCAAGACAAGTATATACAGGTCATCCTTTGAGAGACTTTGTAAAGTTTGAAGACAGAAAATAAAATTAAAAGTCCCGATTATTTGGGACTTTTTTATTTTCAACTTATTTATTATTTCTAAGAAGTCGTTTACGGTTAAAATTTGAGTTTCTTCAAGTTTCTCTTACTTTATTCATTAAAAATACATTGCGAATTGGCGTCTTTGCGATGAATTCAAAAATATATACGTTTTTACTTGACAACGCCTATCTCACAATCGTATATTTGCAATCGGTTTGAAATGCATTAACTTTTAAACCCTAAACTTTTAAACTCAAAATATGAAATTATCTCACTTCCAGTTTAATTTGCCAGAAGAATTATTAGCCGAATTTCCTTCAGAAAACAGAGATGAATCTCGTTTAATGGTGATTCACAGAAAAACAGGTGAAATTGAACATAAGATGTTTAAAGATATTATTGACTATTTTGATGATGGCGATGTAATGGTTCTGAATAATTCTAAGGTTTTTCCAGCTCGTTTGTATGGTAACAAAGAAAAAACAGGTGCAAGAATTGAAGTTTTCTTATTAAGAGAATTAAATGCTGAACAACGTTTATGGGATGTTTTAGTAGATCCAGCTCGTAAAATTAGAATTGGAAATAAATTATATTTTGGTGATGACGATTCGTTAGTTGCCGAAGTTATTGATAATACAACTTCACGTGGAAGAACATTACGTTTTTTATATGATGGATCGTATGAAGAATTTAGAGAAAAATTAATTGAATTAGGAGAAACACCAATTCCAAAATATATTAATCGTGAAGTTACTCCAGAAGATGCGGAGCGTTACCAAACTATTTATGCAAAAGAAGAAGGTTCTGTAGCTGCACCAACTGCCGGTTTACATTTTTCTAAACATTTAATGAAACGTTTGGAAATCAAAGGAATTAATTTTGCTGAAGTTACTTTACATGTAGGTTTAGGTACTTTTAATCCTGTTGAAGTAGAAGATTTATCTAAACATAAAATGGATTCTGAAGAAATGGTAGTCACACAAGAAGCATGTGATATTATCAACGGTGCAAGAGCAAAAAAAAATAAAGTTTGTTGTATCGGAACTACTTCTATGCGTGCTATGGAAAGTACAGTTTCTTCGATGCGAACGTTAAATCCATATTCAGGATGGACAAATAAATTTATTTATCCACCCTATGACTTTAGTTTAGCTGATGCGATGGTTTCCAATTTTCATACACCAAAATCAACTTTATTAATGATGGTTTCTGCCTTTTGTGGACACGATTTAATGAAAAAAGCATACGAAATTGCCATAAAAGAAAAATATAATTTTTATTCTTATGGTGATGCGATGTTAATTTTATAATCAAATTAAATTATTGATTGTCTGAAACAATTTTGATTCTTAAAATATAAACCCAACATTTAGTTGGGTTTTTTATATCTTATTTTTTTGTTACTTTTACGCTTTAAAACCTACTAAAAATGAACTTTCAAAATACTAAAGAATTCGCAATAAGCTTAGATGCTCAAGATGAATTAAAATCGTATAAAAACGAATTTTATTTTCCACAACATAACAATCAAAATGTAATTTATTTTACAGGAAACTCATTAGGTTTACAACCAAAAATCACCAAAAAATATGTTGATGACATTATGGATGATTGGGCAAATATGGCTGTAGAAGGTCATTTTTATTCAGAAAAACCATGGTGGGATTATCATGAAAGATTTTGCGAACCATTATCAAAAATTGTTGGAGCTAAACCTTCAGAAGTTGGTGTCATGAATACATTAACTGTGAATTTGCATTTGCTTTTTGTTTCTTTTTATCAACCAAAAGGCAAGAGAATTAAAATTTTATGCGAAGAAAAAGCCTTTCCTTCCGATCAATATATGTTGCAAAGTCAAGTGAAATTTCATGGTTTTGATCCAGAAGAAGCAATTGTTGAAATCAAAAGAAGAGAAGGTGAATTAACAACCCGTCCAGAAGATATTTTAGCAAAAATTGAAGAACTTGGAGACGAGTTAGCACTTGTTTTTATAGGTGGAGTTAACTATTATACAGGTCAAGTTTTCGACATGAAAACCATCACAGCAGCTGGGCATAAGGCAGGTGCACTTGTAGGTTGGGATTTAGCACATGCTGCAGGAAATATTGAATTAAATTTACACGATTGGGATGTAGATTTCGCCGCATGGTGTAGTTATAAATATATGAATTCAGGACCAGGAAATGCTTCTGGATATTTTGTACACGAAAAACATCATACTAACAAAGATTTAGATCGATTTGCAGGTTGGTACGGGCATAATAAATCACGTCGATTTTTAATGGAACCTAATTTTGATGCTGTTGAAGGTGCAAATGGCTGGCAAGTTAGTAATTTACCTGTTTTATCTTTAGCACCCTATTTAGCAACAGTCGAAATGTTTGTCCAAGTAGGTATGGAAAAGTTAATTGCGAAAAGAAATAAAATCACTTCTTATTTAGAATTTATTCTGCATGAAATCGATAAGGAAATTCCACAAGCAAATTTCGAAGTTATAACACCTTCTAATCAATCCGAAAGGGGTTGTCAGTTATCAGTATATTTACACGGACAAGGCAAAGAATTATTCACTTATTTAATGCAAAATGGAGTAATTACAGATTGGCGTGAGCCTAATGTTATTCGTTTAGCACCTGTTCCATTTTATACATCTTTTGAAGATATTTATAATTTTGGACAAATTTTGAAAAAAGGAATTTTAAAATAGAATATCCAAAATGAATAAACAACAAAAAATAGAAAATTTCGATCCGTCTCAACCTGGTTTAGCAGATGCTACCGTTTTTGGATTGCCTTTTACAGCCGAAGAATCTGAAATTATTATTATTCCTGTGCCTTGGGAAGTTACAGTGAGTTATGGTGCGGGTACTTCTGAAGGTCCTGCAGCTATTTTTGATGCTTCTTTTCAGGTAGATTTATTGCATCAAGATTTTCCAGAATTATGGAAATTAGGTATTTATATGGACGATGCGCCTGAAGATTGGGCAAAAAACTCTGGAAAATATAAAGACTTAGCCCAGCCTATTATTGAAGCTCTTGAAAATGGTGAAGATGTAGAAACGTTTCCTGCTTTACAAGAAGACTTACATAAAATAAATAAAGCATGTAGAACGCTTCATTCTGAAGTGAAAGAAAAAGTATTATTTTGGCAAAATAAAGGAAAAAAAGTAGCGCTTTTAGGAGGTGATCATAGCACGCCACTTGGTTATTATGAAGCTTTGGCTACACAACACGACAGTTTTGGTATCCTGCATTTAGATGCTCATATGGATTTACGTGTAGCTTATGAAGGTTTTACCTATTCACATGCTTCAATAATGTATAATACGTTACAAATTCCTCAAGTATCAAAAATTGTACAAGTCGGAATTAGAGATTTTTGCGAGCAAGAAGTAAGTATAGTAAAAGAAGCCAAAGGCAGAGTTATTGTCCATACAGATGCTGATATGAAAGCGAAAGCCTTCGAAGGACAAACTTGGAAACAACAATGTGAAGAAATCATCTCACAGTTACCTCAAAAAGTTACTATATCTTTTGATATTGATGGAATGTACCCATGGTATTGTCCAAATACAGGAACGCCTGTCCCAGGTGGTTTTTCATTTGAACAAGCTACTTATTTATTTAATTTGTTAGCTAATTCAGGTAAAGAAATAATTGGTTTTGATTTAGTGGAAGTAGCACCTGGAGAAAATGACGATTGGGATGGAAATGTAGGGGCAAGAATGTTATTTCATATGTGCGGAATTCTTGCGAAATCACAAAAACTAAACGTCGGTAACCGAGTTCAGTTTTAATAATCAAACAAAAACGTATTTTTTAAAACTACATAAGTAGTAAATAGTATATGTCAAAGCAAACACCAAAAAAAATTGCAATAGTAGGTTCCGGATTAGTAGGAACTTTATTAGGAATTTATCTTAAAAAACGAGGCCATACCGTTCATGTGTATGATAGAAGTCCGGATATTCGAAAAATGAATTTTTCTGGGCGTTCTATTAATCTTGTTTTGTCTAATAGAGGTGTGAAAGCGTTACGCGATGTTGGTTTGGATCAAGAAGTTTTAGGTATTGGTATTCCAGTTGAAAAACGGGCCATTCACACAGAAAAAGATACTGTAAATGAACAGTTTTATGGAAAAGACGGCGAAGTAATTTATTCCCTTTCAAGAGGTTTGTTGAATAAAAAAATGGTCGATTTAGCTGAGAAAGCTGGAGTCGTTTTTTTGTTTGAAGAAAAAGTTTGGGATGTAGATTTGACTACTGCAACAATTTCTATTGGTGATTCTGAAAAAGGCGAGTGGACTACACATGATTATGATATTACTTTTGGTGCCGATGGGGCTTTTTCTCGTATCAGGCATAAAATGCAACGGCAAAGCATGTTTAATTATTCGCAAGAATTTTTAAATATTGGATACAAAGAATTAAATATCCCTGCCAACCCAGATGGCACCCATAAATTAGATAAAAAATCATTGCATATTTGGCCTCGAGGTAATTTTATGCTAATGGCATTAGCCAATTTAGATGGAAGTTTTACATGTACACTTTTTATGCCGCATGATGGTGAAAATTCCTTTGAATCCATTAAAAGCAAGGAACAATTGGTTGGTTTCTTTGCGAATCACTTTCCTGATACTAAAGAAGTTATTCCAAATTTAGTAGAAGATTTCTTTAAAAATCCAACAAGTTATTTAGTTACTATGAAGTGTTTTCCTTGGACATTTAGCGATAAAGTGGCGCTAATCGGCGATGCTTGTCATGCGATTGTTCCTTTTTACGGGCATGGTATGAATGCGGGCTTTGAAGATATTACCGTTTTAGAGGAAATGTTTGAAAAATATGGTGATGATTGGGCTAATTTACTAAACGATTACGAAAATTCTCGAAAACCAAATGCTGATGCAATTGCCGAACTTTCATATAGAAACTTTATGGAAATGAGTTCAAAAACAGCAGATGCCAATTTCTTATTACAAAAGAAAATAGAAAAATGGTTTTCAGACAAACACCCTCAGTTGTGGGTTCCGTTATATTCTCGTGTTACGTTTAGTCACCAGCCCTACTCAGAAGCGTTAGCAATTGGAGACAGACAAAACGAAATTATGCAAGAAGTATTGAAAATGGAAAACATTGACCAAATTTGGAACAGTAAAGTTGTTGAAAATAAAATTATTGAACTTCTAAAAAAGTAATTTTTTTAGTGAAATGAATAAATTAAGCTTCAAATAGTTTTTTTGAAACATAATATTGTTCTGATTTTATTAAAACAAAACGAAATCGGAAAAACTTTACAATCTCTTAACAAAAGATGTGTTTTAATTATTTCATTTTTATTGAATAATTGTTAAATAATCTCAAAAAACATTGAAAATAATTTTACTAAATCTCTTTTTTGGTATGATTGTTGCATATTTTCAAAAAGTTAATGTAAATTTTATGAAATTAGTTTTTTTTTCAAATCTAATTCACATAAATTTGCGACTATCAAAAATAAAATTGAAATCAAATAATTAATCAATTCAAACTAAAAATTTTAAAAAAATGGGACAGGATTTAAACGTTTCTGTAGAGAACAAAGGAAACAAAGCAAGTACACTTTTTGCAGCTTTGACTATTGTAATTTGTATAACAATTGGTGCTTTATTATGGAAATTTGTAATGGGAGCGCCAGCAAACTTTATTAAAGGTGATCCAACAGGACAACCTTTACCAGGAAACTATTTAGGTATGGTTTATAAAGGAGGTGTGATTGTTCCTGTGTTAATGGGATTATTTTTAATGACTATCGTTTTCTCTGTAGAAAGATTTATCGTTTTGACCAAAGCAGCTGGAAAAGGAAATTTAGATAACTTCGTAAAAGATGTTTTGTCTCAAATTAAAACTGGAGATGTTCAAGGTGCAATTGCGGCTTGTGATGCTCAAGAAGGATCTGTTGCCAACGTTATCAAAGCTGGTTTATTAAAATCTGAGCAAGTTAAAAAAGACGGATTAGATGTTGATACAGCTACTGAAAATATTACTAAGGAAATAGAACAAGCTACATCATTAGAAATGCCAATGTTAGAAAAACATATGACTATTATTTCTACTTTAGTATCAATTGGTACCTTATTAGGTTTATTAGGAACAGTATCTGGTATGATTAAAGCATTCGCTGGATTAGCAGAAGGTACTCCAGACCAAGCAGAATTAGCAAATGGTATTTCTGAGGCGTTAATTAATACAGCTACAGGTATTGGTACTTCTACATTAGCGGTTATCGCTTACAACTATTTTACTTCAAAAATTGATACTTTAACTTATTTTATTGACGAAGCTGGTTTCGCAATTTCTCAAGCTTACAAAAGAGCTAAAGGAAGCAACTAAGATTTCATAAAATAAATATAAAGTTAAAATAAAGTAAAATGGCAAATGTAAAAACATCTAAAAAAAGCACAAGAATCGACATGACGGCCATGTGTGACGTTGCGTTTTTGTTATTGTCCTTTTTTATCATGACAGCAACATCAAAAGTACCTGAGCCTAAGCCAGTAGATACGCCTGCGTCAACCATAAAAGCTAAATTGCCAGAAAGAAACTTATTTACCATTACAGTTGGTGATAGTGCAGTATATATTGGAATGTCTGATAGAGAAACCAGAATTGCTGCTTTAGAAGCTATGTCATTAAAATATGATATTGCTTTTACACCACAAGAAATAAATGAGTTTTCTTTATTAGATTCATTTGGTGTGCCTTTAGAGCAATTAAAGTCGTTATTAGCTTTAAAAAATGCTGAAAGAAACAAACCTGGTACGCAATCGGGTATTCCTTACAAAGGAGATATTTCTGAAAATGAATTGTCTTTCTGGGTATATTATGCGAATGCAGCAGTTGTTATGGAACAACAAGCTAAAGGTGCAGAAAAGATTAAGGAGATTGAAGTAGCTATAAAAGGTAGTTCTAAAGAAAAATATCCAGTTGTAAAGAATGTATTTGACATACTTCAAAAGCAAAACATGAATGATTTTTATTTAGTAACTTCTCTAAGAGATGAAGATTTTTAATTAAAATAAAAAAATAACATGGCAGAATTAAATACCGGTGGCGGTGGCGGTAAAGGCGGTAAAGTAAGAAGTAAAAAATCGAATCCAGGTGTTGATTTAACAGCGATGGTTGATTTAGCTTTCTTGTTAATTACTTTCTTTATCCTAACAACCACATTATCTAAGCCACAATCTATGGATTTAGCTTTACCAGATAATACTAAACAGGATGATCCTAACCCACCAGAAACTCCAGCTTTCAGAACATTAACTGTTGTTTTAGGTAAAAATGATAAGTTAGTGTATTATATAGGACTTACAGATGCGCCTTATATGGAAGACGGAATTAATGGAAAACCTAAGTTAGAAAACTATGGTGGTAAGGGTATTAGGAAAGCACTAATTGCTCATAAAAAGTTTGTAATGGATCGTATTGAAGACCCTAAGAAACAAGGGATGACTGTGCTTATTAAAGCAAGTAAATCGGCAAACTATAAAAATTTAGTTGACATTTTAGATGAAATGGCAATAGTAAAACCGTTTTCTTATTCAATTGTTGATGTAACTCCAGGCGATTTAAAAATGCTTGAAGACAATAAAATTAAATAACATAACTTTAAATATAGAAAAATGAGTGAAATTCAAAACATTAGCGAAGCTAGTTTACTTGACAATATATTCGAAGGACGTAATAAAAGTTATGGTGCATACGAATTAAGAACAAATAGTTCAAAGAGAACTGTTTTAGCATTAATTTTCTCTTCAATATTTTTTATTGGTTTAGTTTTTGCTTTATATCTTTCAATGAAAAGTAAGGATAAGGAAGAAACTAAAATCACTAAGGTAGAACTTAAGAAAGTGAAAACTCCTATTAAAAAGGAGGAGAAGAAAATTTTAGAACAAAAGAAGGTGGAACCTATTAAGAAGGTGAAATCTGTGGTAGATATTGTAAAAAATGTACCGCCGGTTGTTGTAAATAAGAAAACTGTTGAAAATGAAATTCCTCCAGTTGAACCTGATAAAAAATCGGGTTCAGAAACTGCTAAAGGGGATGCAAATGCAAGTCTTGAAAAAACTGGTGAATTAGCGCAAGAAGAACAAAAAGGAGATGATACAGATTATAATCAAATCTTTACTTCTGTACAAGTTCAGGCATCACCTCCAGGGGGTATGAATGCTTTCAGAAAACAAATTGCAAGCTCATTCCGTTTACCAGAAGTAGACGAAACTACTACTGGTACGGTTATTGCAAAATTTGTAGTTTGGGATGATGGATCTATTAGAGACATCCAAATTGTAAAAGAAAGTCCGGCAGGATTAGGTTTAGCTAAAGAGGCAACAAGAATCTTAAATAAATCACCAAAATGGACACCAGGTGTATATAATGGTAGAAGTGTAAAACAATACTATACATTGCCTATTTCAATTCAGATTACAGCAAACGAATAATATGAATTGGTTAAATAATTTAAAACAGAAATCGCCCAAACAGCGATTTCTGTTTATTTTAGGACTTTTAATATTCTGCTTTTATTTAGTTTTGGCCTATTTAGTTACTTTTTGGGATAATTTTCCACTAGAAGTAGCTATGATAAGAAGAAGAATATTTGGAGGTTTATTAGTTTTATACGCTAGTTTCAGATTTTACAGATTAATAAAAAAAGAAGAGGAATAAGATGAAAAATATTTTTGCAATACTTTTGTTTTTAAATTTGGCAGTTGGTTTTGGACAGAATAATAACTCACAAAAAGAAGACGCGAAATTGATTAAAGAAAAAACAACTGAAAAAAGCGATGAAACGGATTATGATCAAATATATACTTCCGTACAAGTTCAAGCGGTTCCTCCAGGTGGAATGAATGCTTTTAGAAAATACATTGCTTCTTCTTTTAGATTACCAGAGGTAGACGAAACTACAACAGGTACGGTTATTGCGAAATTTGTAGTTTGGGATGATGGATCTATTAGAGACATACAAATTGTTAAAGAAAGTCCTACAGGATTAGGTTTAGGAAAAGAGGCCACAAGAATCTTAAATAAATCGCCAAAATGGACACCAGGTCAATACAATGGCAGAAGTGTAAAACAATATTATACCATTCCAATTTCATTTCAAATACCTGCTGAAGATAAAATTGTTCAACCAATCAAAGAAATTGAAGCGTCAACTAAAAAAGACTAACACAATGAAAAAAATAATTTTCATATTTGCAGTTATAGTTTTAGTAATTTTCGCTTGTAAAAAATCTGAAAATAGTACTGAAGACGAATCTTACGTAAAAGGAAAAGCTGAAATTTATGTAGATGAATCTTTGTTGCCAATTGTGGAAGATCAAGAAATGGTTTTTGAAAGTAAATATCCAAAAGCTAACATAACACTTATTCCAAAATCAGATTCGGATATAGTAAATTTAATATTACAACGTAAAATTGACATTGCCGTTCTTTCACACGAATTGACTAAATCGCAAGAAGACAAATTAAAAGCAATTGATGTTATTGGTAAAAATACACCTTTTTGTTCAGATGCTATTGCACTAGTGGTAAATCAAAAATCTTCAAAAACTGCAATTACAGTATCTGAAGTTTTTGAAATATTGAAAGGCAAAAATTCAGAGGTTCAATTTGTGTTTGATAATCAAAATTCAAGTACATTAAGTTATTTAATGAATAAAGCGAATGTTAAATCATTGTCAAAAAATATAACGGCATTAAATAATAATTTAGAAGTTATTAAATTTGTTTCCGAAAACAGTAATTCAATAGGTTTCGTTGGAGTAAATTGGCTCCTGAATCCTTCAATTGAATTGGAAAATACAATAAAAAATGTTAAAGTTTTAGCTGTTGGCGAAAGCATACAAAAGGCAGTAAAACCTACTCAGTCATATATTGAAACAAAAGAATACCCATTTACAAGAAAAATATATTTGTTAAATTATCAGGGTAGAACAGGTTTAGGCATGGGATTTGCTTCTTTTGTAAAAAGCGAGGTTGGTCAGCGTATCATTCTTAAATCAGGATTAGCACCAGTAAAAATACCAACCCGAGAAATAAGAATTGTAAAAAGTAATAAAAAGAAATAAAAAAGAAGAAATGAGAACAATTATTTTATCAAGTTTTGTCACTATTTTATCTGCAGTTGCAGTAAATGCTCAAGATTTAGAGCAAGTTAAAAAAACTATCGATGCCGAAAAATTTTCTGAAGCTAGAAAATCATTAAAGTCAATGGTTGAAACAGCGCCAGATAAAGGTAAAAATTACTTTTATCTTGGTCAAGTATATTTAGCGTTAGAAAAACAAGATTCGGCAAAAGTATATTTTGAAAAAGGTAAAGTAGCTAAAGATGCAGGACATTTAAATTTAATTGGTTTAGGACAATTAAATTTATTAGAAGGGAATTCTTCTGCAGCAGAAACTAATTTTGCTTCTGCATTAGCAATAGCAAAAAAGAAAAATACGGAAGAACAAATTTTCATTACACAAGCTTATTTAAAAGCAACTAACCCAGATGTTTCAAAAGCATTAGCAGCTGCAAAATTAGCTGTAGCAAGTGATCCAAAATCGGCATTAGCGCAAATTGCTTTGGGAGATGC
>JBFYPW010000027.1:0-20530 GCA_041303115.1 Flavobacterium sp. | reverse complement strand
GAAATTGAAAAAACAGATTGGGATTTTTACAGCAAAACCTTGTCTGGTGCTGTAAAACAAAGACCTGCTACGGAAAGAGCTTTAGCAACTGTAAACGGTGTTTTAGGAGAGGCTTTAGGAAAATTATACATTGAGAAAAAATTTCCAGCTGCAGCGAAAACAAAAGCAGAAGCAATGATTGCCAATGTATTTAAAGCATACGAAAACCGTATCAATAATTTGCCTTGGATGACACCTGCAACACGAGCAAACGCGATTCAAAAATTAAAAAAATTCCGTGTAAAAATAGGATATCCAGATACTTGGAAAGATTATAGTGCTTTACAAATAAAAAGTCCCGAACAAGGCGGAACACTTCACGAAAATTCTTTGGCCATCAGCCGTTGGAGCAACAAAGAAAACGTTTCAAAACTTGGAAAACCAGTAAATAAAGAAGAATGGGGTATGTCGCCACAAACGGTAAACGCTTATTATAGCCCAACCAATAACGAAATTGTGTTCCCAGCCGCTATTTTACAGCCGCCATTTTATGATTACAGAGCAGATGAAGCGGTAAATTATGGAGGAATTGGCGGTGTAATTGGTCATGAAATTTCTCACGGATTTGACGATTCGGGTTCAAGATATAACGCAGAAGGAAACTTAATTAATTGGTGGAGTGATGAAGATTTAAAACAATTCACTACGTTAGGAACGGCATTAGCCGATCAGTATTCTGCTTTGCAACCGTTACCAGGAATTTATGTAGATGGTAAATTTACATTAGGTGAAAATATTGGCGATTTAGGTGGTGTAAACGCCGCGTATGACGGATTACAAATTTATCTTAAAGAAAATGGAAACCCTGGATTAATTGATGGTTTTACACCTGAACAACGTTTTTTCCTTTCTTGGTCTACGATTTGGAGAAGTAAAATGCGTGATGAAGCCATTAAAAATCAAGTAAAAACAGATACGCATTCACCAGGACAATATAGAGCCTATGTGCCGCTTCAAAACATTGAATCTTTCTATAAAGCATTTAATATTAATGCCGGAGATAAAATGTATATCGCTCCAGAAAAAAGAGTAAAAATTTGGTAACAAGCAACTATTGCCTTTTAATCTGAACGTGTTTCAGATGCTAAATCGAAATGAAAACCTGAAATGCTGAACTAAATTCAGAATGACAGGTTTTCTCTTTTTATACCGTTTCCTTTTTTATACATTTGCCTTATGCAATTTTCTTATCCAAATAACGAAAAACTAAAAAGCCATAAAACAATTGATCTTTTGTTTTCTGAAGGAAAATCTATATCTAAATATCCGTTACGATTGGTTTATGTTAAGAATACTGACTTAACAAATTCTGAAAAAATTTTAATGGGCGTTTCCGTATCTAAAAAATACTTTAAACGAGCGGTTGACCGAAATTACTTTAAAAGAGTACTTAGAGAATGTTATAGGTTAAATCAAAACCTATTGAAAGACAACCTCCAAACACCTTATGCTTTTATGTTTTTTTATCAAACCAAAGAAAAATTATCGTATCAAGAAATAGAAGAAAAAACCATACAATTATTTCAAAAATTTAGTGAAACGATTAAGTAAATTCTGAAATTTTTATCGGTTTCAACTATTTTAATTAAATTAGTAAAATATTATACCTCAACTCATGAATTTTTTTAACAAAAGAAAAGTAATAATTCCAACGCTTGTAGCTGGATTTTTATTTGTAGCCGTAAGTTTTCAAAACGATTTTTTTGCCTTAGCCAAACAAATTGAAATTTTTACGAATCTATATAAAATTGTCAACCAAAATTATGTAGATGAAACCAATCCAGGAAACTTAATGGATGTGGCTATTAAAAGTATGTTAAGTGAATTGGATCCTTATACCGTTTACTTTGATGAGCAAGACGTACTAAAATTTAAAATAAATAACACAGGAGAATATACCGGAATTGGCGCCATTATTACACGAAAAGATGATAAAATAATCATAAAAGAAGTATACGAAAATATGCCCGCAGATAAAGGCGGTTTTAAAGCAGGTGATGTCATTACCCAAATTGGAGATGTCGTACTAAAGGATTTTAAAGACGATGCTTCTCAGCTACTAAAAGGAGCAAAAAACACTAAAATTGATATTGTATATTTCCGTCAAGGTGTTGAGAAAAAAGGACAAATTATTTTAGATGAAGTAGAAATAAAAGCCGTTCCGTATTATAAATTATTAAGCGACAAAACAGGGTATATTGTGCTTCAAAAATTTAACGAAAAAGCTTCTGCAGAAACCAAAGCCGCCTTACTAACATTAAAAGAACAAGGCGCTACAAAAATTATTTTAGACTTAAGGGATAACCCAGGCGGTTTGTTGCACGAAGCGGTTAATATTTGTAATTTATTTGTACCAAAAGAGGAGATAATTACTACTACGAAATCACAAAACAAAGCACATAACCATATTTATAAAACGAAGAACGAACCCGTTGATACTGAAATTCCATTAGCAATTATTGTAAATGATAGAAGTGCTTCGGCATCAGAAATTGTTTCGGGTGCACTGCAAGATTTAGATCGAGCAGTAATTGTAGGAAATAGAAGTTTTGGAAAAGGATTGGTACAACGTCCGTTTAATTTAACATATGGCACGCAAGTAAAAGTAACCATTTCAAAATATTATACGCCTTCTGGTCGTTGCATACAAGCTACTGATTACAGTAAAAAAGACGCCAATGGTAAAGCCATAAAAACATCTGAAAAAGAATATAACGCGTTTAAAACTAAAGGCGGAAGAATTGTTTACGATGGCGGCGGAGTTTTACCAGATATAGAAATTGCTGATATGAAAAAAAGCGCTACCAGTTTAAGTATTGCTAATTCAGATGCTGTGTTTGAATTTGCAAACGTACTGTATTACAGAAATCCAAACGCAAAAAGCGCAAGCAATATCTCAGATGCAGAATACAACGAATTTAAAGCGTTTTTAAAGAAAGAAAGGGTTGAAATCAACAACAACAGCGACAAGTCTTTAAAAAACCTTTTAGAAGCCGCTAAAAAAGATAAAATAGATGCCGACATTCAAGTAGAAATAAAACAATTGGAAGCCGCAATTGAAAAAACAAAAGACAAAGAATTAGATAAAAACAAAGAAGAAATTAAACGTCTACTTTTACAAGAATTACTATTACGTTATGGCTATAGAAACGCGTTTTACGATTATGTTTCCACTAAATATTCTGATGTGCTAAAAGCGCAACAAATATTAAATAATCCAACAGAATACAAACAAATATTAAAAAAATAAAATGAAGAAAATAGTTGTATTTCTATTTATAATTGCTTCTTTTCTTGGATTTTCTCAAGAAGAAACCGTGCATTCTATTTATTTTGATACCGATGTGCGTGAAATAAAACCTTTACAATCCGAAGCAGTTGTCTATTTTTTAAGTTTAATTGATACCACGCGACTTCAAAGTGTTTCTATTTATGGCTATTGCGACGATGTGGGTAAAATAAATTACAACTACAAATTGTCTCAAGACCGCGCCAATAGTGTCAAAAACATGTTGGTAAAAAAAGGGGTGAAATATAAAATTATTGTAAAAATTGAAGGGAAAGGAAAGGTACTTATAGATGAAGATTTAGAAGAAGACATTCCTGAAGCCAGAGCTAAAAACCGTCGTGTAGATGTGGTTTTAAACTTTAAACCTTTGGTGGTGGAAGAACTAAATATTCCTGGTTTATATAAAACCATCAGAAAAAATGCATTAGTAGGTGATCGGGTGTATTTAGATAAATTACTTTTTGATAGTGGCAGCAGCAGACTTAAACAAAGCGCTATTAAACAACTCGAAACGATAGTTGTTTTACTAAAAAGATATCCCAACATTCAAATTGAAATTCAAGGTCACGTTTGCTGTACGCCCCCACCTCATAAAGACGCTGTTGACTTGGAGACACGAAAAAGAGAATTATCAAAAAATAGGGCAGAAAGAGTATATAAATTTCTTCATAGTCGAGGCATTAGTAAAATTCGTATGACTTTTAAAGGATACGGAAACACACAACCCATCGGTAAAGATGAGCAATTTGACAGAAGAGTGGAATTGGTTATTACAAAGATTTAGAAGAAATTTTAACTACATTTTCCTCATTTCAATATGCGGAATATCGTCTTCCAAATAACTTTCACCAACTACTAAAAAACCGTGACTTTCGTAAAATTTCTGTAAATATAATTGGGCTGAAATTGTAATTTTTGTTTCCTGAAAAAGGGTTTTAATTGCATCTATAGAAACACGCATCAACTCGTGACCAAATTTTTTATCTCGGTACGATTCCTTTACAATTACTCTACCTATTGAGCTGTTTTCAAAATAATCTTTCGGTTTAAAAAGTCGAGAACACGCCACTAAAACTCCGTCGGAACACCCTAAAACATGAATGGCTTTTTGGTCTTTTCCATCAATGTCTTGATACACGCAATTTTGCTCCACTACAAACACTTCTGAGCGTAATTGCAACATAGCATATAACTCATCCGTAGAAAGTTCGTGAAACGGCTTTATTTTAAATTGAATCATTTTATTAATTTGAAAGACAAAACTAATCCTTTTTTATTTATTGAAACAAAAATACCTTTGTAAAGCTTTTAATAATTAAACTTTTACAAAGGCATTGATGTAATAAAAAATGTTTTTATCCTTGAATTTTTAATTTCATTCCAGGTTGAATATTATCTGTTTTCAGATCGTTTTTCTTTTTTAAATCGTCAGTCGTTAAATTCGGAAATTTTTTAGTGATTGAAAAAATAGAATCTCCTTTTTGTACAATATAATAATCCTCTTTGATTTCAATTTTACTTTTCGCAGAAGAATATTTATTTTCTGTTGGTTTTTCAGTATTTACAGCAACTGCATTTTCAACTTCTGGTTCCACTATTTCGGTTTTCGGCTTCGGTTTTTTGACGACCTCGTTGACCGTGACTTTTTTGGTAGTTTGTATCACTAAACTTTGTCCGGCATTAATGGTACTCCCTTTAATATTGTTCCATTTCCTTAAATTAACAATACTTACGTTATTTTTGTCGGCAATTTGACTAAGGGTTTCCCCTTTTTTCACTTTATGGAAGTTTTTACTTACTACTTCTTTGGTGCGTTTCTTAAGCACTTCTTCCATCTCAACAGGCTCGTTATTCGCAACTACAAGATTTGTGGCTACTGCTAAAGAATCTTGTTTGGCAATGCTGTCGAGTTTTTTAGCTTGAAGTGCTAACTGAAGGTTTCTTACTTTTTCCTGTTCTAAATATGCTAAATAGCCATATATTTTTTCTTCGTTCGAAACAAAAATCCCAATTTTATTTTTCGGTAAACGCAAATAAAAATATTCATCGTCAATGGAAGGAATGTATTTTGATTTGTAAATTGGATTCAAGTATTCTAATTGTTCCTCTGAAATATCCAATAAATCCGATAATTGCTTAAATGTGATGGCTTGTTTTACCATAACGGTATCGGTTTCAAAATACGTCATTTCTGCTTTTTTAGGCACCAAACCGTGTTCTTTTTTATACTCGTAAATGTACATAGTAGCTAAAAAAGCAGGTAAATAGTTAGCCGTTTCTCTTGGTAAATATTTTCTAATTTCCCAATAATCTGTTTTTCCACCAGAACGTCTAATGGCTTTAGAAACATTTCCAGGTCCGCAATTGTACGAAGCTAAAACCAAACTCCAATCGCCAAAAATGGCATACATATTCATCATATAATGACAAGCGGCTTCTGTTGATTTTATTGGGTCATGACGCTCATCTACATACGTAGAAATGTTTAATTTGTATTGTTTACCAGTTGCTGGCATGAATTGCCATAAACCACCGGCGCCAACTTTAGATTTTGCTTTAGGCTGTAAAGCCGATTCTACAATTGCTAAATATTTAATTTCTAAAGGCAAATTGTATTTTGATAATTTTTCTTCAAATAATGGAAAATAATATTCTGCAAGCGCCATTTGTCTTTCAAAACTTTTAGTTCTGTTTTTTAAGAAAGATTTAATTACGTTTTCTAAAGCAGGATTGTACTCAATAACAAACGGCGATTGCACGTCTAATTTTCGTAATCGCTTTTTTAAAACTTCCGTGTCTAAGTTATAGGCCACTTTCTCGTCGATATTCATGTTTTCAATATCAAAAAACATTTCATTTGACAAGGTAGCGTCAGACAATTCTTTCAGCCATCTTTCGTCGATACAATTACTTGTTGCGTGGTGCGTAAAGGTCGCTTTAAGCGAATCCAAATACGATATTTTGGGTGTAAAAAGAGTTGGAATTATCTCCTTACTTTCTTGTGCCAACATTACGTTTGACAGAAAAAAACTAAGGGTTAGTAAAACTAATTTTTTCATGCTTTTATAAGTTTTTGCTCCATAAATTCGGGAGTATTTTATCTAAATCATTAATATACAATTACTTGTATAAACGCAAATATATTTTATTTATTACTAACTACCCAATTTTTAACGTTTAAATTTTCATTTTAACGTTTTTTTAGGGATTTCGTCGGTGATTTTGATTGTTTATTATTGGTTTCAACTAAATAAAAAGGATATAATCATAGGGATTTAGATTACTTCAAGCTACTAAACATGTAGGACTACACTTCACATCAAAATTCAGAGAATTGGCGATATAACATATTTCATGAGCTTTGTGATGTAATTCAATTGCTTTTTCTACCATACCTTCGTCTGTAACATAAAATACTGGGTTTAAAGTAACTTCTTTAAAACTTCCGCCTCCAGCTGTGTTTTCAAGCATAATTCCAGTGGCGTTGTCAGTATAAGCCGTAACTACAATTCCTTCCAATGAACACAAGTATAAGTAGGAAAGCATATGACAAGAAGAAATGGCAGAAACTAATAAATCTTCCGGATTTAATTTTGATTTATCGCCAACGGCAGGATTATCAGTTGTTAGAAATAATTCAGGCTTTCCTTGAATGCTAACCGTGTGGCTACGATCGTATGTTCGAACGTTTTTAGTTCCATCTCCTGTATTGCCTGTCCATTCCGTAGTTAGCTTATAATTGTGCTCGTGTGTCATTTTAACTATATTTATTGTTCCTCAAATATCGATGGCTTCTTTGGTTTATTTCCTAAAGTTCATTCTCATATCAATAATTTCTGGTTTTCATATGCAAATACCAATAATCATTACATTTTGATATTCTAAAACAACAACTAATTTAAAATAGCAGCAATTCCTGGTAATGTTTTTCCTTCTAACATTTCCAACATCGCACCGCCACCTGTAGAAACGTAGCTCATTTTGTCTTCTAATCCAAATTGTTTTACCGCAGCTACACTATCACCGCCGCCTACTAAAGAGAAACAGCCGTTTTTAGTAGATTCGGCAATAAAATCGCCAAGGGAAATGGTTCCGTTAGCAAAAGTTGGCAATTCAAACACACCAATTGGTCCGTTCCAAAGTATGGTTTTTGAGTGTAAAACAACTTCTTTAAATTGCTCTAATGTTTTCGGACCCGCGTCTAAACCTTGCCATCCAGCAGGAATTTCAGCCACATTTACTACTTGTGTGTTGGCGTCATTTGAAAACGCATCAGCGGCTAAAACATCTACAGGTAAATGAATTTTCACACCTTTTGCCGTAGCTTGTTTCATAATGTCTAAAGCCAATTCCATTTTGTCGTCTTCACAAATAGAATCTCCAATGTTACCGCCCATTGCTTTAATGAAGGTAAACGTCATTCCGCCACCAATAATCATATGGTCTACTTTATCTAAAATGTTTTCTATAATGGTGATTTTAGAAGAAACTTTACTTCCTCCAAGTATTGCTGTAACTGGCTTTTCAGAATTTTTTAATACTTTGTTGATACTTTCAATTTCTTTTGCTAATAAAGCGCCAAAACACTTATCATTTGGAAATTCGTTTGCAATAATTGTGGTTGAAGCGTGCGCTCTGTGTGCTGTTCCGAAGGCATCGTTTACATACACATCGCCCAAACTTGCTAATTCTTTAGAGAATTCGACATCTCCAGCTTCTTCATCGGCATAAAAACGTAAATTTTCCAATACTAAAATTTCGCCATTTTGAAGATTTGCAGCGGCTTCTTTAGCAATTTCACCTCTACAATCTGAAGCAAATTTTACTTTTTTTCCTAAAACTTCTTCAATTTTATAAACAATATGGCTCAAAGAATATTTATCTTCTTTTCCTTTTGGTCTTCCTAAGTGCGACATTAAAATAACCGCTCCGCCATCGTTTAAAATCTTATCAATAGTTGGTTTTGCAGCTTCAATTCGGTTGGCATCGGTAACTTTAAAATTTTCATCTAAAGGCACATTAAAATCTACACGGATTAAGGCTTTTTTATTTTTAAAATTGATGTCGAAAATAGTTTTCATAGGATTGTGTTTTGTTGTTTTTAGTTTGATGTTGTGTCTTTATGATATTTGCAAATATAAAATTTTGATTTTAAACCAAGATAAAAATCACTTATATTTGCTACATGCTATTTAATGACATACTTGGTCAAGACCACATTAAAAACTATTTAATTACCACTGCCAACGCAGGACGGATTCCGCACGCGCAATTGTTTGTTGGTCCTGAGGGTTCGGGAACGTTGCCAATGGCTATTGCCTACGCACAGTACATTTTGTGTAACAATACTGGTGGGGAAAACAACACGGGAAACGGTGCTTGCAATTTAAAATTTGAACATTTTTCTCATCCTGATATGCATTTTGTGTATCCAATTACAGCTACAGACGATGTAAAAGGTGATAATGTAGTTAGTACCAATTTTTTAGATCAGTGGCGCAGTTTTGTTAAAGAAAGCCCATATGGGAGTTTATTTGACTGGTACAAAAAATTAGAAATTCCTAAAAAACAAGGAATTATAAGCGTTAAAGAATCGGCAGCAATTAATAAAAATTTATCATTAAAAGCATATGAAGGAGGCTATAAGGTAATGATTATTTGGATGGCCGATAAAATGAGAACAGACGCAGCAAATAAATTACTGAAATTATTAGAAGAACCACCAGAAAAAACGGTATTTATTTTAATTTCTGAAAGTATTGACGATTTACTACAAACGATTATTTCTCGTTGTCAAGTAGTTGATTTTTTAGCGTTACCAGAACAAATTATTACTGAAAAGTTAATTTCTAGTCATCAAGTTGAGGCAAATTTGGCAAAAAAAATAGCCCATCAGTGTGAAGGTAATTACAATAAAGCCTTACATTTTTTGCATCAAGATGGTGATGATTCTGTATTTGAAGAATGGTTTATCAACTGGGTTCGTGCGGCATTTAAAGCAAAGGGAAACGCAAGCGTAATTGCCGATTTAATTTCTTGGAGCAGCACTATTTCAAAAGAAGGCAGAGAAACACAAAAAAACTTTTTACAATTTTGTATTCAATTTTTCCGTCAAGCCTTGTTGTTAAATTATCAAGCTACTGATTTGGTGTATTTAGAACCAAATTTTGAGAATTTTAAATTAGAAAAATTCGCACCATATGTTCACGGAAATAATATTGCGGATATTTTTAAAGAATTGGAAGATGCCATTTATCATATTGAAAGAAACGGAAATAGCAATATTATTTTAACCGATTTATCGATTAAATTAACACGCTTGTTGCATAAAAAAGAAATAAATTAAACGCTTAAACAAACCAAAAAATAAATACTATGAATGAATTTGTACTACTATTATTAGCTTTTTTAGCGATTACTTTTTTACAATCAGGATACGATAAAATTGCCGATTGGAACGGAAATGTAAGTTGGTTAAAAGGTCATTTTTCTCAAACATTTTTAAAAAACCAAGTGCCAGCGGCTTTGTTAACGGTTTTAGCTTTAGAAATTGTAGCTGGTGTTTTGTCTATCATGGGAATTGCTGAAAACATCACGAGCGGCAGAACTATTATGGGTGATTATGCTTGTATGGTTTCGTGTATAACGCTTTTGTTGTTGCTTTTTGGACAAAGAGTTGCAAAAGATTATGACGGCGCCAGAACGATTGTAATTTATTTAATTCCGGCTTTGTTGGGCGTGTATTGGTTGTAACAAAATTACGATTTACGATTTTGGAATTACGTTATAAAAAACTCAGATTAGTCTGAGTTTTTTTATTTCAAGCTCACTTTAAACAAACGTAATTCTTCCCAAGAGAATTGATTGCCGTGTTTTTCTTTTAAAAGACCTAAGCCTTCATTATTATAGTCCTTAAACGCTTCTTCTAAAGCTGCGATTTTTTCATCGGACATAATATCTGAAATAGTTAATGCTTCCATTTCAATAAGTTTCGTAAAATGTAAATAAATCGAACTTACGGTAAGTTTTCTTTTGGCAGCAATTTCTTCCACGGATAGATTTTGTTTCCAAAGTTCTAAAGTAATTTCAATGGTTGTCTTTTTTGGTTCGGTTGATTTTTCTTTTTTGGCTTTAGTTTTCTTACTAAAAGTTACGGAATAATCTTTGGCTACAAAACCATCAATTTCCTTGAATTTTTCTGATAACGAAGCTATTTTATTAATTTTATAAAACTTCATTTCATCAGACGACATGGTGTTTTTATTAAAATCAATTCCATTTACTAAATTTTTTATCAACAGCATCGATTTTTTCAATTGTAAAACTGTTTTTACTTGAATTTCTTCAAGTTCCAAAAGTTCATCGTGAAACGTTTTAGATTTTTTTAAGTTACTTACTTCAGCAATTTTTAATAGTAAATCGGTTACCTGATAATCTAATGTTTTAAAATAATACTGATAAGCCGCTTCGCATCGTTCCGCTAAAAAGGGAATGTCAATAACTTCTTGTAAACAAATTTTCTGAATTTGATTACTAAATTTCTGAGAAGAATCCAATAAAGCTGCCACAATGCTTTCGTTTTGTTGTGCCCAAATTCGGTATTTTGATTTGGATGAATTGGTTACTTCGTCATTATACGAAAATAAATGATTGCGCCATTCTTGAGCCAATTGTCTGAAATCGAAACTTTTACATAATTCTAATCGTAAAAAATGCTTCGTTTCTAATGCTAATGATTTTTCTAATACGATTTCATCTGCTTTATTATTGGCGTAATTTAACACTTCAGTATCAGAAGAAATACCGTTTAATTGTATCGGAGAAAGCAAAATTAAGCCTTTTAACGAACGAAGTCGGGATAAAGCCACATATGCTTGTCCAGGCGCAAAAACACGTGAAACATCTAAAGCAGCGTTGTCGAAAGTTAATCCTTGACTTTTATGAACCGTAATTGCCCAAGCTAATTTTAATGGATAATGACTAAATGTTCCTATAACTGTTTCCTCAATTTCTTTTGTATCAGGATTTACGGTATATTTTATGTTTTCCCACGTGTAAAGATCTACTTCAACTGTTTTGTTTTCTTCTTCAAAATATACCAAAATTTCTTTTTCAGCTAATGAAGTGATTTTACCTATTTTTCCGTTAAAATATTTTTTTTCAAAAGAGGTGTCGTTTTTAATAAACATTACTTGAGCGCCGACTTTTAAATCCATTTTTGGTTCAATAGGATACATTTTTTCGGGAAAATCTTCTACAATTTCGGGAAAATAAGAAACCGTTTTGGCTTTTAATTCTGTTAAAGCTTCTTTATTAATTTCGTCGGCTTTTGCATTGTGCGTGGTAACAATAATACAACCGTTATGGTTTTTTATATTAAAATTTGGATGTACATATTGATTTAAAACAGCAATATTTTCCGTCGTAATTTTATTATTTCTTAAGTTGTTTAAAATAGAGATGAATACTTCATCATCTTGACGATAAATTTTATCCAATTCAATATATAAGGGTGGATTTTGTTGTATTACTTGAGAATGAAAAAAGAACATCCCTTGATAATAGTTCTTTAATTCGTACCATTCTTCTTGCTTAATTACAGGCGGTAATTGCAATAAATCACCTATAAAAAGCACTTGAACGCCACCAAAAGGCGCGTCGATTCGACGCGCTTTTTGTAACATAAAATCGATTGCATCTAACACATCCGGACGAAGCATAGATACTTCATCAATAATTAACAATTCTAAATTAACTAGTACTTGTTTTTTAGTGCCATTCATACGGAAATGTTTGCTAATCGTACTTTTCGTTTCAAATTTATATTGATACGAATTGGAATCTATAACCTTATAATCAGGAATAAAGGCTGCAAACGGCAATTGAAACATAGAATGAATGGTAACACCACCAGCATTAAGTGCGGCAATTCCTGTAGGGGCAACTACTACCGTGTTTTTGTGTGATGTGGCAATAATTTCTTTAAGAAGTGTAGTTTTTCCAGTACCTGCTTTACCTGTTAAAAAAACAGATTTGTTGGTTTGGTTGATAAATTGTAAGGTGTACTGAGCGGCTTTTGATAGGTGTTTCATTTGGCGTATAAATTAGGTTAAGAGTAATGGCAAAGAATTGAATTGTTCGTTGATAACAAATTTAATAGAAAATAGATTCTGAAACAAATTCAAAATACTAAAAAATAAAAAAGCCCTGATTTCTCAAGGCTAAATTGTTATTTTTTTTCTTTCGTTGTTTTGTATTGATCGTTTAGCTCTTTTAGTAGCTTATCTGTTAAATTATACGAATCTTTAGCATAAATTACAGAAGGAGCATCTTCAGAAGTAGTAAAAATATAATCGAATTTTTGTTTTTTACCGAATTCTCTGATGTATTTTTTTACTTGTTTAATTAAAGTGTCTTGTAATTTACCGCCTTCAGTTTGAATTTGAGCTAAAACTTGATCTCTTTCTTGTAAAATTTGTTGTTCTCTTTGTTGCAATTCGCCATATTTTTGTTGTGCCCAAGCTTGTCCGTTTGCTTGTGCATTACTTTGAAATGCATCTTTTTCGGCTTGTAATTGTCTACCTTTAGCTTCTAAAGGACGCCCCATTTCTTCAGATTTAACTTTGAATTTATCATTTTCATCCTTAAATTTTTCGTATTTTTCTAATAAAACAGAAGTATCAATATAACCTGTTTTAAAATCTGCTTTTGAAGTTGTTGTTTCTTGACAAGAAATTAATGCTACACTTAATGCAACAATGCTTACTAATTTTTTCATTTTTTTATAATATGATTATTAATAGGAATCGGTTTTAGAAACTGATTTTTTAATTTTGGTAAAAATAATAGGTTTCTTTTAATTTTTAATTCTTTTTTCAAAAAAAATTAAAAAACAAGCGCTATAAGAAAACCTTATGTGTTTTTAAATACACAATAAGAAATTACTATTAAAACCGACTCGTTTAAACCTTTGTTTTATTAATTATCTTTTTTCTTAAATGTATTTAGATGTTTTTACAAGAAAAACGCTTTAAATCGTGTTTATTTGTTTTTTATGATATAAATGTGAGAAGAAAACTCCTTTTTGAACAATCCTGACACATTTGAACGTAATCCAACTAAAAATCCTTTTACGAAACTCATTTTTCCATTTTTATATTTTTCAGATAATAAAGAAACGTAAAAACTATCAAACCACATTGGTTTTACTTTTTTCAATTCCATATCCACATCCGAAAACAATCTTTTTATACTGGTTTTTGAAAAATGCCATAAATGACGTGGTACATCATACGCTGCCCAAAAACGATTGTAATATTTAGCATCGTACGATTTATAATTTGGCACCGCTATAATAATGGTTCCGTTTGGCTTAACAATACGTTTTAAATTGGCAATGTATTCTGTTAAATTTGGTACGTGTTCTAAAACGTGCCACATAGACACCACATCAAATGTGTTTTCTGGTAAAGCAAAAATATCTTCTGTAAACAAAACGCCTTTTTTAGCAGCCAATTGTTTTGCGTCAGAATTTGGTTCAAAACCTAAAATCGACCAACCTTGATTTTTAGCTTCCACTAAAAAATCGCCCGTTCCACATCCAATGTCTAACAACTTACCTTTACTGTTCTGTTCTTTATTAAGTAATGAAACTTTCCCTTTAATTGCATTTCGTTTTACTAAATGATATATTTTTTCAAACAGCGTTCTTTTACCATCTGTGTGCGAAATATAATCTTCACTTTCGTAATACTTTGGTAAAACCTCTAACGAAGGAGTAGGGTGTGTTTTTAATAAATCGTATTCTTTGTTATATAACAAGGAAAAGGTTTCTTTTGAAACCGAATGATCTTTAACAATTATAAATTGGTTTACTTCTAAAAAATTCATTTTCTTTTTATTTATAGGCTTTAACAACGTTGTTTCACGTGGAACCTGAAAATTACGATTTGAGAATTTTGATTTACGAAACGTCTAAATCGTAAATCCAAAATCGTAAATCCAAAATCCATTTATCTTCCCATATGAATTAGAAGAACCGAAATATCACTTGGTGAAACGCCGCTAATTCGTGATGCTTGTGCTATAGTTGTTGGTCTAATTTTTGTTAGTTTTTGACGCGCTTCAATTGAAATCGCTTTAATTTTATCAAAATCATAGTTATCTGGAATGCGGACATCTTCAAGACGATTCACTTTATCTGCGTGATTTTTCTCTTTTTCGATATAGCCAGAGTATTTCACTTGAATTTCGGCTTGTTCAATTACTTCCTGATCTAAATTATTTTCTGAAATATAATCTGTTACGGCTGTAAACTTTAATATATCATCTAAATCAATTTGTGGACGCGAAAAAACTTTAAACATTTTATCGCCTTGCGTCATCAAACTTGATCCTTTTTCTTCTAAAATAGGGTTGGCCACTTCTGCTTTAATACTTGTTTCTTTAAAGAAAGTAACAAATTTATCAGAAGCATCTAATTTATATTCCATTCTTTTTAAGCGATCTTCTTTTGCTAAACCAATTCCATATCCTTTAGGAGTTAAACGTAAATCGGCATTATCTTGTCGTAATAAGGTTCTATATTCTGCGCGAGAGGTAAACATTCTGTAGGGTTCTTCTGTGCCTTTTGTGATTAAATCGTCAATTAAAACACCAATATAAGCTTCATCACGTTTTAATATTAAAGGTTCTTTTTCTTGTACTTGTAATGCTGCGTTAATTCCTGCCATTAAACCTTGAGAAGCGGCTTCCTCATAACCAGTTGTGCCATTAATCTGTCCGGCAAAATATAACCCATTAATTAATTTTGTTTCTAAAGTGTGCTTCAATTGCGTAGGAGGGAAGTAATCGTACTCAATAGCATATCCTGGGCGGAAAAACTTCACGTTTTCAAATCCTTCTACAGAGCGTAAGGCTTTAAATTGCACGTCTTCAGGAAGCGAAGTTGAGAAACCGTTTACATATACTTCGCAGGTTTTCCATCCTTCTGGTTCAATAAATAATTGATGACGTTCTTTATCAGCAAAACGGTTGATTTTATCTTCAATAGAAGGGCAATATCTTGGTCCGATAGATTTAATTCGTCCATTAAACATTGGACTTCTATCAAAACCTTCACGTAATAAATCGTGAACTTTTTCTGAAGTATAGGTCATAAAACAAGAACGTTGTTCTGTAAGTGGTTTTGTAACGTCAGAATACGAAAATTTAGAAGGGTTTACATCTCCAGGTTGTTCAATCATTTTGGAATAATCTAAAGAACGACCATCAACTCGAGGAGGCGTACCTGTTTTCATTCTTCCTGATTCAAAACCTAATTTTAATAAATCTTCTGTAATACCAAAAGAAGCGCTTTCGCCTGCACGTCCTCCTCCAAATTGTTTGTCTCCGATATGAATTAAACCATTTAAAAACGTACCGTTTGTAAGCACTACTGTTTTGGCTTTTATCTCTAATCCTAAAGATGTTTTAATACCTAAAATCTGATTTCCCTCTGTTATAATACCCGAAACCATTTCTTGATAGAAATCTAAATTCGGGGTTCCTTCTAACATCATTCTCCATTCTTCGGCAAAACGCATACGGTCTGACTGACAACGAGGCGACCACATTGCTGGGCCTTTTGAAAGATTCAGCATTTTAAACTGAATGGCTGTTACATCAGAAACAATCCCTGAATAACCACCTAAAGCATCAATTTCACGAACAATTTGACCTTTTGCAATGCCTCCCATAGCTGGATTACACGACATTTGAGCAATGTTTTGCAAATTCATAGTAACCAATAAAGTACTACAACCCATATTGGCGGCAGCAGCGGCTGCCTCGCAACCTGCGTGACCGGCACCCACAACAATTACATCATATTTTTCTTGAAACATATCTTTTGTTCCACGTGAAACACGTGGCTATTTTTAAAAGTCTTTTTGTTCCACGTGGAACAAAAAAACCTGATTATTATATCAAAGTTCCACGTGGAACAAATTAATTTTTTCTTCTTCTTTGGCGCGCATTAAAGCAGCGTCAACATCTGTTTTGTCTTTGTATCCGCAATAATGCAAAACACCATGAGCTAAAACACGTTTTAATTCTTCCTCGAAAGAGACTTTAAAATCAATGGCGTTGTCTTTAACTCTTTCGATAGAAATAAAAATATCACCACTAATTATATCACCTTCTGTGTAATCAAAACTAATAATATCTGTAAGTGTGTCGTGATTTAAATACCGCATATTAATAGCGTGTAAGTATTCATCGTCACAAAAAACATAAGAAATTTCTCCTACAGTTTTGCTTTCAGAAATTATAATGGTTTCTATCCAAGAAGCAAAATGCGCTTCTTGGTCTAAAATAAAATCAGATTCGTAATTAAAACTAATCATTGTTTTTAAAATATTGTTGCACTTTGGTGTTAAAATTGGGTTGCAAAGGTAAGCTTTGTCTATTTAATATTTCTACACTTTTTAAATAATTTAAAAGGGCAGGAGGAAGGGGTTTGTTGCTTCCTAGAAAATCTGTTTTGTTGGTATTTGATTCTCTTTTCGTGTCTTGTCCTTGTTGTTTAAGTGCGGATTCTAATTTTAATAATTCGTGATTAATTTGTAGCGCACGATTAATGTTGTCTTGCGTTAGTCCTTTATTGATTAATTGCTTTTCCAACTCTTTCATTTGTTTTAGGGCGTTTTGACCATTGCCACCCATTCCGTTTTTGTTTAGTTCGTTTTGCAATGACTCTCGCAACGCTTGTTGTTCTTTAATTATTTCTAATAGTTTGCCAGCGTCGCCTTCGCCATCTTTTCCCTCATTACCTTGAGAACCGCCTTCGCCTTCTTGACTGCCTTTTTTACCTTCACCTGGTTTTTTTCCCTCACCCGGTTTTGGTTTGCCGTCTTTCATTTTGTCGCCCAACCCTTTTTGTTTAGAAATAATATCGGACAATTGGTCGCCTTTTCCTTTGCCTGGTTTTGGTTTTCCGCTACCTCCAGAAGAAGACATACTCATACTCATTTCGCTTTGGACATTGCTAAGAAAATCAGCTAACTTATTTGCAGAAGACAATGTAAATTGCTGATGCGAAATACCTTTAGATCGAGTAGTGGAAACTAAATTTTCAATAGACTTATCTAAATTATAATGAATTTCTTCTACTTCTTTTAAAACCAAATCAGAAAGCTTGGGTTGGCGCAAAGACAAAGCAAACAAACTGTCGTCAACATGCTTGAATTGCGTTTTTAAATCTTGCTGATTTTTTAACAACGTACTTACATTAGATTTTGAATTAGAAACTAACTTAAATTGCTTCATTAATTTTTCTTGATCAAATGAAAAAGACAACAAATTATCTAAAATTTGACGCATTACTTTAGCGTCTTCAGCATTGTCTTCCATTTCGCCAGCCGACATAGATTCAGACATTTTTTGGCTCATTTCTTTCATTTTTTGAGCCGCCGATTTTTGATTCTTTTTGGCTTGTTTTTGGTCTTTCTTTTCTAAGTTATCTTCTGCTTTTTGCTGTTCTTGGTCAACGTCTTTTTGATCGCCTTTATCGTTTGGAATATCCATAGGCGACTTCAATTCTTTGTTTTCTTTTTCTAAATCGTCAAGTTCTTTTTTTAAATCATCGAACTCTTTTGAAAGCTTTTCTTGTTCCTCTTTTGTAGGGCTTTCTTTGTCTGAAAGTTTATCTTGTTTATTTGCTAATTTATCTAATTTATCAGCCAGTTGTTCTGCTTTTTGTTCAACATAATATCTTTTGGTTAACTCAACCAATTGTTCTAAAGATTTTTGTTGTGTTTTAGCTTGTTGTTTTAATTTGTCGGCTTTATCAAACAATTCTTCTTTTTCTAATTTTTTAGCCAACTCTTCAAGTTCCTTTAAAAGCTTTTCGTTTTTCGCAGCTTGTTTCTCATTTTTTTCTAAACGATTTAGAAGCTCTTGTTTCATTTCGTCTTTTTGCTCAGGCTTAAATTGTTCAAGGTTTTCCTTCATTTTTTCAGAAAATTCTTTCATCATTTCGTCTTGTTGTTTTTGACGATTAATAAAGTCTTGAATTTTCTTTTGGTCTTTATAATCTAAGTTGTCTTTTTGTTTGTCGAGCTTTTTAAGTTTGTCTAATGCTTCAAATTGTTTGTCTTGATTTTCTAATGCTTTTTGTAAACTATTGATATTTGATTGCTGTTCCTTAAGTGATTTTTGCTCTTTTTGCTCTTTTGTTAATTCAGAATGAGAAAAAACGGATGATTTTGATGATTTTAAACCATTAACTACATCATTATCAAACACTTCGAAATAATATTCATAATTAATTCCCGGTTGTAACGCAATTCCGTCAGGAAAAGCATATACAAATTGGTCCACCACTTTGTTTTTTAAAATCAAACCTTTTTTGAAAAGAATATTAGGTTTGTTTTTGTCATAAAACACCACTTGTAATTTAGACATGCCATAATCATCAGACACTTGTCCGATAATTACTTTTTGTTTTAATTTTAAACTATCTGGAGTTTCGGTTACTGAAATACTTGGAAACTGATCTTTTAAAATAGTCAGTTTATATTGAAGGTTTTCGTAGTTTTTTAAACGAGAATTAGAAATTGAAATTTGATAATCTGTTGTGTTTACAATTCGTTTTGTGTGGAAAAATTGATTGTCTTTTTTACCAAATAAATCAGAATTTGATTCTTTTTTAAAAACCACTTCAGTAGTAGCAAATGTATTTATTTTCCAAGTAACCCATGTTCCTTCAGGAATAACCGCATTTCCTGTACCTTGAATAATTTCTGGTTTTTTACCTAAATAATTTGGAAAATTTAATTGCATGGTAAAAGAAGAAATAGTAGGCACGTTCACCACGTTTAAAACATAATCTGAAGAAGTAATATCGTTCGATTTTAAATGAAATATAATGTCTTTCTGAACATTATCAAATTGATAAGTAAAATTTCCAGGTGATGTGTTTTCTAAAAAATATTCTTCATTATTAATTAAAATTGATGCGTTTTCAGGAATAACCGAACCCACAGTTCTTACAACTAATTTAAAAGATTTATTTTGTTCCACGTGTAAATTGTTCGAAATAATTTCAAACTTAAACGCGGCTGGTTTTTCAAAATTAGTATCGTATTGAACCACTCTTGCAAAACTTTTAGAAATTACATCCGAATTTCCAGATATATAGAAAAATAAAAGAAACAACAACGGAATCAGCGCAAAAGGCAAATATTTTTTGTTGGAATTAAAGTTAATGGCGTTTGAAAACGGAACGGGTTGTAAGTTCTTCGCTTTTTGTTCAATAGAAGCCAAAACCAATTCTGAAGGCTCAGTGGTATTGGCTAATTGTAAGAAATTAAGTAATTTATCTTGAACTTCATCAAAATGAGTTCCTATAATTTTTGAGGCTTCGGTATAATTTAAACCTTTCTGAATTTTAAATAATTTCGTTAACGGAAAAATAATAAATTTAGATAACAAAAATACTTCTACAAACAAAAACAACCCAAACAAAATGGTTCTTCCTACTGAATCAAACCAAAGAAAATATTCGATTAGAAAGGTAAAAATAAAATATAATAAACCAATGGTTATAAAAAGAAGTATTCCTTTTATTAACTCATTCGTGTAAAACTTTTTGATAAAGCCTTCCAGTTTATCGTAAATTATGGCTTTCTTTTCCAAAATTGTTACTCATTTGTTTATGACCGATAAAATTACAAAAAAAATCAACGATAAAATAAATTCCAAATTTTTAAATTCCAAATTCGAATTTTTGCAGTATTTGGAGTTTGGAATGTAACTTTTGGAATTTTAAAATAGTATCTTTGTCAAAAAATTATAGTGATGAACAGACCCGTTAGAGTTCGATTTGCTCCAAGTCCAACAGGACCTTTACATATTGGTGGGGTAAGAACCGCGCTTTTTAATTATTTATTTGCCAAAAAACACGGTGGAACATTTTATATTAGAATAGAAGATACCGACCAAACTCGTTTTGTAGCGGAAGCGGAAGATTATATTTTTGAAGCTTTAGAATGGTTAGGAATTTCTCCTGATGAAACCATTGGAAAAAATGAAAAATTTGGACCGTACCGTCAATCGGATAGAAAACAAATTTACAAGCAATATGCGGATGAATTAATTCAATCTGGATGGGCATATTATGCTTTTGATACTGCTGAAAAACTAGACGAACTTCGTAAGAAC
>JBFYPW010000026.1:0-20572 GCA_041303115.1 Flavobacterium sp. | reverse complement strand
TACTAAATATTAACGTGTAATAAAACTTTACATAATTTTCTACATCAATATTTTCTCGGTACAAACCTTCAGAAATTCCTTTTAAAATATTATCTCGAAAACAGCCTTCGCATATTTCAATTTGATAACCTACTACTTTTTGATATACTTCAGGATAGTGTCTTTTTAACTGATACACTGGAGAAGTTTCGCTATATTTAAACATTTCTTTAAACATTCTTCGAATCTGAAAATTTTCTTCGATAGCGTTAAAGTTTTTAGCCACAATTGTGTCAATAGTTTCTCTAACTTCTTGATGGACCAATTGCGTGCTTTCTTCAATTAACAATTCTTTATTTGAAAAATATTTATAAATTGTTTTTTTTGAAATACACATATCGCAGGCAATATCATCCATAGTGATGCTTTTGAAACCTAATTTCAAAAACATTTCTTTCGCTCTATTGATAATTTTTTCCCTCATTTTATGCAATTTTTTGATATTAATTATAATGTCTAACTAATTTCGATTGCAAATCTACAACGGAAACTTTTAAAACTAAAATAGTTTCCGTAATCTTCACATAAATTTAACATTAAAATTGTGGCGCAAATATGCAATTATTAGCTTAAATTAGCCAAAAATTACTAATATGCTTTCATTATCAGAATATCAAAATGTTATTTCGGAAGAGTTTTCAAATATTCATATTCATAAACAACCGAAAAACTTATATGAACCCATAGATTATATTTTATCGCTTGGCGGAAAAAGAATTCGTCCTGTGTTAACATTAATGGCAACTGATATTTTTGATGGCGATTATAAAAAAGCAATTTCTGCAGCCAAAGCCGTTGAAGTATTTCATAATTTTTCATTAGTTCATGATGATATAATGGACGACGCGCCTTTGCGTAGAGGAAATGAAACCGTTCATGAAAAATGGAACATCAATACGGGTATTTTATCTGGTGATGCCATGTTGATTTTAGCTTATCAATATTTTGAAGATTACGAACCAATAATATTTCAGAAATTAGCAAGATTATTTAGTAAAACCGCCTTAGAAGTTTGCGAAGGACAACAATATGATGTAGATTTTGAAACCCGTGATGATGTTACGATTCCGGAATATTTAAAAATGATTGAATTTAAAACGGCCGTTTTATTAGGAGCTGCTATGAAAATGGGCGCAATTGTTGCAGAAACTTCAGAAGAAAATGCAGATTTAATTTATAATTTTGGGCTAAATTTAGGCATCGCTTTTCAATTGCAAGATGATTATTTAGATGCGTTTGGAAATCCAGAAACCTTTGGAAAACAAGTAGGTGGCGATATTATTGAAAACAAAAAAACCTATTTGTATTTAAAAGCAATGGCGTTTTCGTCTGAAGAAAACAAACAACAATTATTGCATTTATTTTCTATACAACCCAATGAGAATTCGGATAAAATTGAATCCGTAAAAACAATTTTTAATTCTTCTGGCGCCAGTAAAGCGACACAAGACGCCATTGCTAATTATACAGAAATAGCCTTTGAAACATTAGAAAAAATGAAAATTTCTGAAGACAAAAAAATGGTTTTAAGATTGTTTGGCGAAAAATTAATGAACAGAAAAGTGTAACAATAACAATTTCAATAACAAAAATCAATTATAAGTTGTAAATTTGATTTTTAACATTGTAATTGACATTGAAAATTGTAATTGACATTGAAAATTGTAATTGACATTGAAAATTGTAATTGACATTGAAAATTGTAATTGACATTGAAAATTGTAATTGACATTGAAAATTGTAATTGACATTGAAAATTGTAATTGACATTGAATATGTATTTACCACCAACATCTATCGATTCATTAATTGAAGAAGCCGAGGAACAAGATTTATATTTCAAATTAATAGAGCAAACCAATAAAGATTTTGCTTTAGCAAATGAAAATATTGATATTCCTTTGGATATTTTCCCTTTCGAATTAAAGCTATTGATTCAGGAGAAAATTATAAAATTAATCAATTACAAATTCGCAGAATACTTAAATTTACTATATATTATTGATGTTCCCGAAGATCAAATTAAAAAATTGGACGGTTCAGATGTTTTTAAATTATCCGAAGACGTGTCGTTTTTGATTTTAAAACGCGAATGGCAAAAAGTATGGTTTAGAAATAAATATTAATTTATTCCAGCTCTTTCTTTAAAATTACTTTATTCCACAATTCTTTTCCTTCTTTATCAAATAATGTTAATTTCATTTGTCGGGTTTCTTTTTCCCCAGAAAATGATAAGGTTCCAAAAACATGTTGCGCAAATAGACTGCCTTCCACTCTGTTTTTATTTTCTTCTTTAGCGATTTTTTCAATATTTCCATACCCAGAAGTTAATGGAGAAACCGTCCAATCATACAAAGAATAGGCATCAGATCTTTTCAGCATTGATAATTCTGTAAAATGTCTGTCGCCAGAAATAAAAGTAACTCCTTTGATTTTATTCGCTGTAATTTCATTTAATAATGCCTCTTTCTCTGTTTTATAATTTTCGTAATTTTCAAAAACAGCTGCAGAACTTAGAACTTGTCCGCCAATTACGATAATTTTAAAACTGGCTTTTGACGTTACTAAGGCGTCAATTAACCAATCTATTTGCGTTTTTCCTAAAAGCACTTTTTCGCTTGTTAATCTGTCATTTGGCGATCTAAAAAAACGATTGTCTAACAAAAAAACTTCTGCATCGCCCCAATTAAAACAAGAATAAATACCTTCCTTTTGATTGGGATTCATCCCGTACGATTTATTTGCCCAAAAATCTTTAAAAGCCTGTTGCGTTTCATATTTGTAATAAAAACCTCTATCGCCATCATTTGGTCCAAAATCGTGATCGTCCCAAATGGCAAAATTTTGAGTTTTAGCTAAAAGCGCTTGCGTTTCTTTTATCTTTCTTGAATACGTGTAGCGGTGATAAATTCCTGTTTTACTATCCCAATCTGCTTCACGTAAGTAAATATTATCGCCACCCCAAATCATAATATCTGGATTTTTTTTGGCAATACTTTCAAAAATAGAATAATTGGAACCGTAGGGTTTTCCTGGTCTATCTAAAGCTTCCTCACTAATGTAAGCACAACTTCCTAAAGCAATAGTAAAATCGGGTGCTTTTTCACGAAATTGCCATAATTTTTTAGAAGAAAAAGAGGTTTCATAAGGCAAAATTATTTTTTTGTTATCCAAATAAACATCATAATTGTATTTTTTACCTGGCTGTAACTTATCTAAAACAATATGGCAAGTAAATGCTTTATCTTTTGAAGTAGTATACTTTTCGCTTTTAAAAACATCAGAAACATTATCTACAGCATAATAGGAAATAAAGGCTGTAGCTGGCTTTTCCGTTTGTAGCCAAATCATGGCTTCTTTCATTTCACAATACCCAACCATAGGTCCAGATTGTAAATTATTTTGTGAAAACAAAGCTGCTGAACACAATAAAAAAGCAAGAATAAATCGCATAATTTTTTTTGTAAAAATAAGAAAATAGAACAGATATTATGTTAAGATATAATTACTTTTAAAACATTACTCTAACAAATGGAAGCCAAGATTGACCATAAATATTATTTTGATTTGCGTGAAGTAAATTAAATCTAACCCCAAAGGTTACGTTTTGTTGCCGATATCCAGCACCAACAAAAACAGCTGTATTCCAAAATGAATCTTTGCTGCTGTTCACTACGTCAAATTTTCTGTTTATTAGTAATTGTTCTATTTCTGTAGAAATTTGAATATCTTCAATTGGATGAAATAAACCAATTACACTTCCTCCAAAAATAGTCGATTTATAACCTGTTGCATTATAATTTGATGGATTTGATTCTTGAGCAACATAACTTCCTGAAATTCCAGCACCAACACTTACTGTTTTATTTATATGATAATAACCCGTTGGTGATAAAGAAAAATTCGAATATCCATTCCCAAAAGCCAAACCTAATCCACCACCAAATTGAACTTTTTGCCAAAAAATAGATTTTGTTTTAGGAATACTATCTTGCTGAGAAAATAAGTCTGCGGAATTGAGAAAAATTAGTGCATAAAAAAATGTATTTAGTAACTTTCTCTTCATTTTCATTGTATTTATTACTTATTTGTTAATTTGAAGATAAAAGTATTAATTTCTTTGAATATTTAGCATAAAAGTTTATACTTTTGCATAAAATTTTTTAACCAAATCGTCATTTAGACAGAATTATGGATAGGTTTTCCTTTTTAAACGCAGCACATACTGCATTTTTTGCAGATTTATACGACCAATATTTACAAAATCCAGACAGTGTTGAACCAAGTTGGAGAAGTTTTTTCCAAGGTTTCGATTTTGCTAATGAATTTTCAAATCCAGGTGAGCAAATTGCACATACTGCAAACGGAGCTGTTTCCAGCGGGAATTCGGAGCAACTTCAAAAAGAATTTAATGTTTTAAAACTAATTGACGGCTACCGAACTAGAGGGCATTTATTCACTAAAACAAATCCAGTTAGAGAAAGAAGGGTGTTTTCACCAACTTTAGCTATTGAAAATTTCGGATTGTCGCAAGCGGATTTAACAACCGTTTTTGATGCTGCCAAAATAGTTAATATGAAGCCAAGCACTTTAGCTGATATTATTAAGCATTTAGAAAGTGTTTATTGTTCGTCTATTGGTGTGGAATTTATGTACATTAGAGAGCCTAAAGTACAGGATTGGATAAAAAACAGATTAGATATTAACGACAATCAGCCTAACTTTTCAGCTGATGTTAAGAAAAATATATTAAGAAAATTAAATGAAGCCGTTTCATTTGAAACATTCTTACATACAAAATATGTAGGTCAAAAACGATTTTCATTAGAAGGTTGTGAGGCTGCTATTCCTGCATTAGATGCACTTATTGAAGCTGCTGCAGAAAAAGGAGTAGAACAATTTGTAATGGGAATGGCACACCGTGGTCGTTTAAATGTTTTAGCAAATATTTTTGGCAAAAACACACAAAATATTTTCTCAGAATTTGACGGAAAAGACTACGATGACGATATGTATTTTGATGGTGATGTAAAATACCACTTAGGATTAACATCAGATCGAGTTACGGATTCAGGAAAAAAAATAAACTTAAATTTAGCACCAAATCCATCACACTTGGAAACCGTTGGTGCTGTAATTGAAGGAATTACAAGAGCCAAACAAGACCGCTATTTTGCAGATGATTTTTCAAAAGTATTACCTATTGCCGTTCACGGTGATGCTGCCGTTGCCGGACAAGGTATTGTGTATGAAATTATACAAATGGCAAAATTAGATGGATATAAAACTGGTGGAACCATTCACTTAGTTATAAATAACCAAGTTGGTTTTACTACAAATTATTTAGATGCCCGTTCTTCAACATATTGTACAGATATTGCAAAAGTAACCTTATCGCCGGTATTACACGTCAATGCAGATGATGCAGAAGCAGTAGTTCACGCGATGTTATTTGCTTTAGATTACAGAATGGAATTTGGAAGCGATGTATTTATCGATTTATTAGGATATAGAAAATACGGTCATAACGAAGGAGACGAGCCTCGATTTACACAACCTAAATTATACAAAGCCATCGCTAAACATAAAAATCCTCGTGATATTTATGCAGAGAAACTAACAACTGAAGGTGTAATTGATAGCACGTATGTTAAAACATTAGAAGAAACATACAAAGCAAAACTAGATGAAAATTTAGAAGAATCTCGTAAGAAAAGCTTAACCGTTATTACGCCATTTATGCAAAATGAATGGAACGGTTTTGAGCAAGTTTCAGATGATGTGATGCTGTCAAAATTTGATACGAAATTTGATAAAAAGCAGTTAACTGATATTGCTTCTACTATTACAGAACTGCCAAAAGATAAAAAATTCATTAGCAAAATCACGAAATTAATTGGTGATAGAAAAGCAATGTTCTTTGAAAAAGACCAATTAGATTGGGCAATGGGAGAATTATTGGCATATGGTTCTTTAATTACTGAAGGATACGATGTTCGTATTTCTGGACAAGATGTGGAACGCGGAACGTTTTCGCACCGTCACGCAGTAATTAAAGTAGAAGAATCAGAAGAAGAAGTGGTTTTATTAAACGACATCAATAATAAAAAAGGAAACTTTTATATTTACAATTCGCACCTTTCGGAATATGGTGTAGTTGGTTTTGAATATGGTTATGCATTAGCCTCACCAAACACATTAACCATCTGGGAAGCACAATTTGGAGATTTCTCTAATGGGGCGCAAATTATGATTGACCAATACATTTCTGCAGGGGAAGACAAGTGGAACAACCAAAACGGATTGGTTTTCTTATTGCCACACGGTTATGAAAATCAGGGAGCAGAACACTCTTCTGCTCGTATGGAACGTTATTTACAGATGTGTGCAAAACACAATATGTATGTAGCAGACGTTACTACACCAGCCAATTTCTTCCACTTGATGAGAAGACAAATGAAAACAAAATTCCGTAAACCATTAATTGTGTTTTCACCGAAAAGTTTATTGCGCCATCCATTAGCTGTTTCAAGCGCGGATGAATTAGCAAACGGACAATTTCAAGAAATACTTGACGACCCGAATGTATCAGATAAAAAAGCGATTAAATCTTTAGTATTCTGTACAGGGAAAGTTTATTACGATATTATTGCAAAACGTGAAGAATTAGGAAGAAATGATGTAGCCGTGATTCGTTTTGAACAATTATTCCCTTTAGCAACTGATCAAATTAAAGCGATTATCGATTCGTATCCAAATGTAGACGATTATGTTTGGGCACAAGAAGAACCTAAAAACATGGGCGCTTACGGATATTTATTAATGAATTTCGATTTAGTAAAATTACGTTTAGCCTCACCAAAATCATATAGTGCGCCAGCAGCAGGAAGTTACGAACGTTCGAAAAAACGTCAAGCGAACGCAATTGCTATGGTTTTTGATAAAAATTTATTTCAATAAAAAGTTGTAATTTTGTTATATGTTAACCAAACAAGAGATAATTCAGACCATTCAGGATAACAAAGAAACTATTAAAAGTTTCGGTGTTACTCAAATTGGTTTGTTTGGTTCGTATGTAAGAAATGAGCAAACGGAAACGAGTGATATTGACATTTTAATTGATTATGACATTGATAAAATATCATACATAAAATATTTTAACGCTTGCGAATTTATAGAAACATTATTCAACAAAAATAAAATAGATATTGTTACAAAAAACGGATTAAGTAAATATATTGGTCCACATATTTTAAAAGAAGTAAATTATGTCAAAATCTGATGAATTAGAATTTATTGGTCATATTTACGAAGAATTAAAATTTGTAATACAAGCAACAAATTCAGTAAGTTTTGATTCGTTTATTAATGATGAAATTTTAAAAAGAGCTGTTGTAAGAGCCTTAGAGATTGTAGGTGAAGCAACAAAAAATTTGAGTTTAGATTTCCGTTTAAAATACAATCAAGTTCCTTGGAAATCTATGGCAGGAATGAGAGATAAATTAATTCACGATTATATGGGTGTTGATTATAATTTGGTTTTTAAAACAGCCAAAGAAAATGTGCCAGAATTATTGGATTTAATTGAATTAATAATTACAAAAAACAACAAAATAGAATAACTGTTTTAAGCTTTTAAACCTTAAACCTTTTAAACTTTTAAACTAAAAAAGAATATGATTTTAGAAATGAAAGTCCCATCACCGGGAGAATCTATCACCGAAGTTGAAATTGCAACTTGGTTAGTAAAAGACGGAGATTACGTTGAAAAAGATCAAGCTATTGCTGAAGTAGATTCAGACAAAGCTACGTTAGAATTACCTGCAGAAGCAAGCGGAATTATTACGCTTAAAGCCGAAGAAGGTGACGCTGTAGCTGTAGGGCAAGTAGTTTGCCATATTGATACTGCTGCTGCAAAACCAGACGGAGGAGCACCTGCGCCTGCTGTTGAAAAAGCACCAGAAGTAAAAAAAGAAGAAGTAAAAGCAGCACCAGTTGCAGAAAAAACATATGCAACAGGAGCACCATCTCCAGCAGCTAAAAAAATATTAGACGAGAAAAACATCAGTCCTTCTGACATTGTTGGAACAGGAAAAGGTGGAAGAATTACTACTGAAGACGCAGCCAACGCTATTCCAGCAATGGGAACACCAACTGGAGGTTCTCGTGGAACAGAAAGAGTAAAACTTTCTATGCTACGAAGAAAAGTAGCAGAACGTTTAGTTGCAGCTAAAAACGAAACGGCGATGTTAACTACTTTTAACGAAGTAAATATGACGCCAATTAATACCATCAGAAACCAATATAAAGACGAATTTAAGGCAAAACACAATGGTCTTGGATTAGGTTATATGTCGTTCTTTACTAAAGCGGTTACAAGAGCCTTGCAATTGTACCCAGATGTAAATTCGATGATGGATGGCGACCATAAAGTAGCTTTTGATTTTGCCGATATTTCAATTGCGGTTTCTGGACCAAAAGGATTAATGGTTCCTGTAGTTAGAAATGCAGAATTATTAACGTTCCGTGGTGTAGAAGCAGAAATTAAACGTTTGGCTTTACGTGCAAGAGACGGACAAATTACGGTTGACGATATGACAGGTGGAACATTCACAATTACAAATGGTGGGGTTTTCGGAAGTATGTTGTCTACACCAATTATAAATCCGCCTCAATCTGGAATTTTAGGAATGCACAACATTATTGAGCGTCCAATTGCCGTTAATGGAAAAGTGGAAATTCACCCAATGATGTATGTGGCTTTATCTTATGACCACAGAATTATTGACGGTAGAGAATCAGTTGGTTTCTTAGTAGCCGTAAAAGAAGCATTAGAAAACCCAATGGAATTTTTAATGGATAACAATCCTAAGAAAGCGTTGGAGTTATAATATAAAACCTAACAGGTTTTTGAAACCTGTTAGGTTTACCAATATATGAAATCCCAAATTCAATAGAGTTTGGGATTTTTTTTGTTTCTTTGTTTTTATGAAGAAAACAGAGAAAAAAGCAGCTATCGGTTTTATATTTTTAACCTTAGTAATTGACATTACGGGTTGGGGAATTATTATTCCAGTAATCCCAAAATTGATTCAAGAATTAATTCATGGCGATTTAAGTGAGGCATCGAAAATTGGAGGTTGGTTGCTATTTGCGTATGCATTTACTCAGTTTTTATTGTCGCCGCTAATTGGGAATTTAAGTGATAAATACGGGCGACGCCCCATTATTTTATTTTCACTTTTAGGATTTTCATTGGATTATTTATTTTTAGCCTTTGCGCCTACTATAACTTTTTTATTTATCGGAAGAATAATTGCAGGAATAACAGGTGCAAGTATTACAACAGCAACCGCTTATATTGCCGATATTAGTACATCAGAAAACCGAGCCAAAAACTTCGGAATGATTGGTGCTGCTTTCGGAATTGGGTTTATCATCGGACCTGTAATTGGCGGTTTATTAGGACAATTTGGTGCAAGAGTTCCATTTTATGCTGCAGCTGTTTTGTGTTTTATTAACTTTTTATATGGTTATTTCGTATTACCTGAATCGTTACCAAAAGAAAACAGAAGAGATTTAGATTGGAGCAAAACCAACCCAGTTCGTGCCATCATAAATTTAAAAAAATACCCAAAAATATTCGGCTTGTTTATATCTATTGTATTGGTTTATATTGGTTCGCACGCTGTTCATAGCAATTGGAGTTACTTTACGATGTACCAATTTAAATGGGACGAAAAAATGGTTGGCATTTCATTAGGAATTATTGGCTTACTTGTTGGAATTGTGCAAGGTGGTTTAATCCGATGGATCAATCCGAAAATCGGAAATGAAAAAAGTATTATTTACGGATTAGTGTTATATACTTTAGGGATGTTTTTATTCGCCATCGCTTCAGAAAGTTGGATGATGTTTGCTTTCTTAATTCCGTATTGTTTAGGCGGTATTTCTGGTCCTGCATTGCAATCTGTAATTACAGAAAATGTTCCCGCTAATGAACAGGGCGAAATTCAAGGTACTTTAACTAGTTTGATGAGTGTGACATCAATTATTGGTCCGCCATTAATGAGTAATGTGTTTTATAATTTTACTAATAAAAATGCAGCTGTTCATTTTCCTGGCGCTCCATTTGTTTTGGGAGGTATCTTAATGTTATTTAGTGTGATTATTGCTTTTTATTCGTTTAAAAAACAACGTTTAATCGCTACTTCAAATACAAATACTGATTTGGATAATCAATAATTGCATTACCTATAAGTAACACATCGGCACCAATAATGCCGTCGACAGGTTTTATTTTTTGTTGGGATAAGGCTTCGTTTACGTGAGATAAATCGAAAAGTATAAAAACAGAAGACAATTGCTTCCAAGAACCAATTTGGAGGCAATTGTCTTTTGCTATTTTAGTAAACATATTAGTAGTACTTGCACTTGCTGCTGTATTCGAATGAGCTATAGCTTCTAAGCTATATTTTTCAATACATTCAAAACCTATACACGTATTCGATGCACCTGTGTCTAAAATGAAATTTCCAGCTACTCCATTTACTTTTACTTTAATTAGTAAATGCTGTGTTTTTAAAAACTTAAATTTTATTTTTTTATATTTTTTGGCTTTTAAAAACGCTGGTAATTCTTTCATTTATATTACTTCGTTAAAATTAAATATTGCCAAGCTTTTAGTCCAATTGGCGCATCAGATCTAAATTGAATTTTATAACCCGACATATAATCGGTAAAATCCCCTTTTAATTGAATTTTCGTTTCAATAGTTTGATTCGATAAATTGGCAATATAAATAATTTTTTTACCGTCTTTTTCACGTTCAAACGCTAAAATTTTAGTGTCGTCATTTGTTTGAATTCGCTTATATGACGCTGGATTTTTCCCGCCATTTAATGCTGGGTTTTCATTTTTTAATTGGCCTAATTTTGCTCTTAATTCCCATTCTTTTCCTTTTGTTTTTGGAATTGAATCTTTCTCGAAAAACTTTAAACTGTGTTTCAATCCATATTCATTACCACTATATACTAAAGGCATTCCTGGTATAACATACGTTAAAGCTGTCATGGCTTCTTCAGCAGCACCTAATCGAGATTGAATGGTTCCGTTCCATGAGTTTTCATCATGATTGTCTACAAAATTCATTAAAATATCATCTGAAGCATATTTTTTTGCATCGTCAATTATTAATTTATCCCAATTTTCAACTGTGTTTTTGCCTTGAGCAATTCTATTTATCGTGTGGTGAGCTTCCCATCCATACGCCATATCAAACAGATTATCTTTTAACAATTCTGGTTCCCATGCTTCTGCTAACATAAAGATGTTTTTTACAGCACGTAATTCTGGAATGGCTTTTTGCCAAAAATCGGCAGGAACATTTCCGGCTACATCGCATCTAAAACCATCAATGCCTTCTTTTTGAAGCCAATATTTCATATCGGCAGTCATTTCTTTTCTAAGGTTTTGATTGTCGTAATTTAAATCTGCAACGTCTGTCCAGCCCCAAGTTTTTCCGGTTTCTGGATTGATTGGGTCGATAATTTCCCCTTTTTCATTTTTTGTATAATATTCTGGATGTTCTTTAATCCATATGTGATCCCAACCCGTGTGATTTGGCACCCAATCTAAAATCACATAAATACCATTTTCATGAGCGGTTTTTACTAAATTTCTAAAATCTTCAAGTGTTCCAAATTCTGGATTTACTTTCTTAAAATCAGAAACGGCATAATAACTTCCTAAATATTTATGTTGTTCTGCTGCTGGCATTTCTGAAGCAAATTTACTATCATCGCCACCAGTTGCTTTTCTTTTTGTTTGCGAAATTGGAAAAATTGGCATGATCCAAATGACTTTTACACCTAATTGTTTCAAATTTGGAATGTCTTTGGTGAAAGCATTAAACGAGCCTTCAGGTGAATATTGTCGAATATTTACTTCATAAATTACGGCGTTTTCTAATTTATCACTTGTTAAATCAGTTGCTTTTTGGGCATAACTATTTGTAACTATTAAGGCAAAAAATGCCAATATTGCTAATTTTTTCATAACTATTTAAATAAAAATTGTAAAGGTATTTCTAAACGTTTGTTCCAAGAATTTTCTGTATGATCGGCGTTTTCAAATTTTAAATTTTTAGAATTTGTTGCATCGAATCCTTTAGCTTTTAATATGTCATTGACGTTATTTTCATACCTTACATATTCCGCATCTAAGGTTTTTGTGCCGAAATCAAAATAAATTTTATGTGTTTTTGAATTGGGTAATTTTGCCTTTAAATACTTGAAAAAAGCATTTGGAATTGGATTATTATCAACGTTTTTTAAACCAATCCAATGGGTAGACAAACAAGCGGCTTTCCCGAAAACATCTGGATATTCGCAAAGCGCATACATAGAAATTAACCCACCCATACTGGAACCCATAATGGCGGTATTTTCTTTATCGGTTTTCACTGAAAAATGAGAATCAATAAATGGCTTTACTTCGGAAACTAAAAACTTTAAATAGTTATCCGATGAAATTTGAGTGATATCTAAATTGATTTTTTTTGCTTCATCTATGACGAACTTTTTATCTGCATCACTTAAAAAATCAATTGCTTTCTGTGGAAAATAATTTAAATGTCGAATGGTTGGAATGTTCCATATAGCAACCACAATGACTTCTTTAATGGCTTGCTTTTGGGTTAATGAGTCTATTTTTTCATCTACACCCCATTCTTGCTTGTTCCAAGTGGTTTTCCCGTCAAAAAGCATTTGCCCATCGTGCATATATAACACTTGGTACTTTTTCGTTTCGGAATACGCTTTTGGCAACCAAATATCCACCGTTCTGGTAGCGACATATTTTGATTGGAAGTTTTCAATACGTTTTATTTGTCCTACAAAATCGTTGTTATTTTGTAAATCAATAATTTTTATATTTTCTTGTGAAAAACACATACAACTAAACGCTATTAAAAACCAAAATCTCATAAGATTCTTATTTTTTTAATTCTAAAATTAAACTCGATTTTCCTTCAATTGAAAGTTCTGATTTTAAATCGAAATTAGCATCAGAAATAATGTCTTTTCCACTTGAATACGTAGCCAAACTTTCTTTAAATCTATCTAATTTTAAAGTTTGTTTGTCTTTGCTATTATTTACCACAACCATTACACTTTCAGTATCGTTGTAACGAAAATAAACATACACGTTGTTATCTGGCAGATAATGCATTAATTTTCCGTTATGAATTACAGATTTCGATTTTCTCCAATTGAAAACTTTAGCGGTGAAATCGAAATATTTTGCTTGTTCTGCTGTTCTTCCTGAAGCTGTAAAAGCATTGCTTTTATCTGAAGCCCAACCACCAGGAAAATCCTGACGAATATCTGCATCGCCTTTGCCTTTATCACCCGCCATACCAATTTCTGAACCGTAATACAATTGAGGAATACCCCGCATCGTAGCTAAAATAGTCATGGCCATTTTATATTTATTTAAATCGTTTTTATAAATATAATTGAAACGGTTGGTGTCGTGATTTTCTGCAAAAATTAATAAATTATTTGGGTTGTCGTATAGAAAGTCATTCACGAAATTTTCATAAAACTTAAACATTCCGTCGTTCCAATTTGTATTGTCTTCGTTAAAAACATTCCCAAAAACATCGTGCATGGTAAAATCCATTACACTTGGTAAATAGGAATTATAGCTTTGAATTTTAGCAATTGGACTGTCTTTTTGCCAATACGAAATTTGTGCTTGATCGTGCATCCAAACTTCTCCAACGATATTAAAATAGGGATATTCATCGGTAATGGCTTTGGTCCATTTTGCAATGCCTGCTTTATCGTTATACGAATATGTATCTACTCTAAATCCATCTAAATCGGCATATTCAATCCACCAAATCGCATTTTGAGTCAAATAATTTAATACTAATGGATTTGATTGATTTAAATCGGGCATACTTGGCACAAACCAGCCATCCATACAAAGCTTGGCATCAATCGCAGAAGCGTTTGTGTCATATTGCGTGGTCATTCTGTAGTTACTTTGTTTGTAACCAGGAAATTGATGAAACCAATCGTACGTTGGCATGTCTTTAAACATCCAATGTTCAGCACCCCAATGATTCGTTACATAGTCTTTAACCAACTTCATGTTTCTCTTTTTCATTTCTGAAGAAAGGCGCACATATTCTTCATTTGTTCCATAGCGTGCATCTATTTTATACACATCTGATTGCGCATATGTATGATACGAATAGCCTTTGTCGTTATCTTCACACATAGGCGTGCTCCAAAGTGCTGTTACACCAAGCGATTGCAAATAATCTAAATTATTTATAATACCTTGAATGTCTCCACCATGTCTTCCGCCAGGCAGACTTCTGTTAGCTTTTTCTTGTAAATTTGTATCCGAATCGTTTTTTTCATTTCCATTTGCAAATCGGTCTGGCATAATTAAATACATCATATCCGACGAGTCAAAACTTTTACGATTACGCGAATTTTCCTTTCTTTTTTTAATCGAATACGATTGATTGAATGATTTTTTACCGTTTTTGAATGTAAAAATCAACTCTTGTGCCGTTACATTTTTCAAATCAATCGTTACGAAAACGTAATTTGGATTTTCTGTTTTTTGAACCTGAGTAATTACTACACCATTAGAAACTGATACGTTATTTTGAGCAATGTTTTTACCATAAAACATAATTTGAACCTGATTATTTGTCATGTTCTCATACCAAAAAGGTGGTTCTACTTTATCAATTTGTGCCGAAACATTTACTGAAATTGTAATTAAGAATAATAGAATTAATTTTTTCATAGCCTAATTTTTTCATCCTGAATTCGTTTCAGGATTTGAGTTAATGTAATGTGAAACTGAAACAAGTTCAGTTTGACAATCGTTGTGTATTATTTTTTATTTTACCTCAACAATACTAATCCCGTAACCACCACCCGGAGCAGTTGTTAGTTGTAGTTTTGATTTGTATGTTACTTTTTGTTTCGTGATTTTATATGCTTGTGGATTCGTTTTATAATGCGCATCGGCAGCATCTGCATAAATTGTAGCCTCATATTTTTTACCTTTTTCTAAAAAGTCTAAAGAAATAGTTGAAGTTCTAGCGTTTAATCCGTTTACATTTCCAATAAACCAATTGTTTGAATTTTTATCTTTTCTTGCAGTTGTGATATAATAACCTGGTTCTGCTTCTAAGTATTTTGAAGTTGCCCATTCCACGGGAACATCTTTGATAAATTGAAAGGCATCTAAAAATCGGTTGTAATTTTCTGGTAAATCGGCTGCCATTTGCAGTGGACTATACATGACCACATACAATCCTAATTGATTCGCTAAAGTGGTATTTACATGTGAATTATTTCCTGGATTTAGTTTTGCAATATCCATTTCAAAAATTCCTGGTGTGTAATCCATTGGCCCACCCATTAATCTTGTAAAAGGTAAAACAGTGGTATGATTTGCTTTTGAACCTCCAAACGCTTGAAATTCTGTTCCACGTGCAGCTTCATTTCCAATTAAGTTTGGATATGTTCTGCAAATTCCTGTTGGGCGAACGGCTTCATGTGCGTTCACCATAATTTCATAATCTACCGCTTTTTCAATACAATATTGGTAATGATTTAAGATAGATTGACTGTAATGGTGTTCGCCTAAAGGTAAAATATTTCCAACATAACCGCTTTTTACAGCGTTATATCCGTTGTCTTTCATAAACTGATACGCTACATCTAAATGACGTTCGTAATTTCTTGTAGCGCCAGACGTTTCGTGATGCATAATCATTTTAATTCCTTTAGATTTTGCATATTCGTGAATTCCTTTTACATCAAAATCTGGATACGCCGAAATAAAATCAAAAACATAATCTTTTTCATGGCCAAACCAATCTTCCCAACCTTCGTTCCAACCTTCGACCAAAACAGCATCAAAACCATGTAATGCTGCAAAATCTATATATTCTTTTACGTGTTTGGTATTTGCCGCGTGTTTGACACTTTGTTTTACTTTAGAATAATCTGTTACGCCAAGTTGAATAGAAGGCAAATCATCTGTATACGCCCAAGAACTTTTCCCTGTAATCATTTCCCACCAAACCCCAACATATTTTACAGGTTTAATCCAAGTAGTATTTTCAATTTTACAAGGTTCGTTTAAGTTTAATGTCATTCTTGATGCTAAAACTTCTCTGGCATCATTGCTAACGATAATGGTTCGCCAAGGCGAAACACTTGGGGCTTGAATATGTCCTTTATTTCCTTTTGCATCTGGCGTTAAGTGCGATTGAAACACGAAATTCTTATCGTCTAAATTTAAATGCATACACGAATAATTAATCAAAGCCGCTTCGTGAATGTTCATATACAATCCGTCAGCTGTTTTCATCATTAATGAGGTTTGTACGCCTGTATCTGAAAACTGTTTTTGTGAAGCATTTTCTGAAATTGCACCTCTAAATAAACTTCTAATTTCAGATAATTTACTCTCCGTGTAATCGTATTCTTGTGTGTCGTAATCACCTGGAATCCAAAATGCTGTATGATTTCCAGTCATAGCAAATTCGGTTCTTTCTTCTTTTATTACGAAATAAATTAAGTTTTTTTGTTGAGGAAATTCGTATCGGAAACCTAAACCTTCATTAAATAAACGAAAACGAATAATGATTTCTCTGTCGGTTTCATTTTGTTTTAATGTAACGGTTAATTCGTTATAGTGATTTTGAATATGCGTTTCTTCGCCCCAAACTGTTTTCCAAGTTTCGTTAAACGTGCTTTCTTTTGAATCAATCACTTTAAAATCGTTTACTAGCGACTTTTTATCCTTTTGTAATTCTAACCCTAATTTACTTTTTTTAATTACTTCTTTGTTTTTAAAAAAAAGTTGATACATAGGAGTGCCGTCATTTCCAAGTGAAAACGACATTTTAAAATTACCATTTGGCGATTGAAATTCTTGGGCAGAAGCACCAAAAATAGCTGTTAAAACAAGGATAACCGATACAATTTTTTTCATCTTTTAATTTTTTACTAATTGCGATGCGCCATTAATGATTACTTCTACTTCTTGATTTCCTTCAACAGAAACTTTGGTTTCTTGATGGGTAACTTCAACTTTTACGATTGCATTTCTGAAATTTACTTTAAACGAATAGCCTTTCCACTGTTCTGGAATTCTAGGTTCAAAATGCAATTGATTATTTTTTACTCGCATACCTCCAAAACCTTCTACAATACTCATCCAAGTACCTGCCATTGAAGTAATGTGTAACCCTTCGTGCACTTCTTTATTATAATCATCTAAATCTAAACGAGAGGTTCTTAAATAAAAGGTGTATGCCTGCTCCATTCTTCCTAAAGCAGCTGCTTGAATAGAATGTACACAAGGAGAAAGTGAACTTTCATGAACGGTAAATGGTTCATAAAAATCGAAATGTCTTTCTAATTGTTCTTTGGTGAAATCATCTTCAAAGAAATAAAATCCTTGAAGTGTATCGGCTTGTTTTATATATGGCGAACGTAAAATTCTGTCCCAACTCCATTTTTGGTTAATTGGTCGTTGTGACTTGTCTAAATCGGAAACTTTTACTAATTCTTTATCTAAGAAGCCATCTTGTTGTAAAAATACCCCGTGTTCTTCCGAAAATGGAAAATACATATTATCTGCGGTATTTTTCCAAGATTGTAATTCGGTATCATTTAAGTTTACTTTACTCATAATTCTTTCGTAATCAGTAGTATATTCCGATTTTACTTTTTCAATTTGAGCATACGTATAATTGATACACCATTTTGCGATATAATTGGTATACCAGTTATTATTTACGTTATTTTCGTATTCGTTTGGTCCTGTTACTCCTAAAATTACAAACTGATTTTTGTTTGTAGAAAAAGTAGCTCTTTGATGCCAAAAACGTGCAATTCCGATTAAAACTTCTAATCCTTTTTCTGGAATGTAACTGTAATCACCCGTGAAACGGTAATAATTATAAATAGCAAATGCAATGGCGCCATTTCGGTGAATTTCTTCAAAAGTAATTTCCCATTCGTTATGACATTCTTCTCCATTCATGGTTACCATCGGATAAAGTGCCGCCCCATTTTTGAACCCTAAATTATTTTGAGCATTTTCGATGGCTTTGTCTAATTGATTGTAACGGTATTCTAATAAACTACGAGCCACATTTTGATCTTTTGTTGCCATATAAAACGGGATGCAATATGCTTCGGTATCCCAATAGGTTGACCCTCCATATTTTTCACCTGTAAAGCCTTTAGGACCTATGTTTAGTCGTGAATCTTTTCCTAAATAGGTTTGATTTAATTGAAAAATGTTGAAACGAATACCTTGTTGCGCTTTGGTATCACCTTCGATAGTGATGTCGCTCATTTCCCAAATTTTAGCCCAAGCTTGTTTTTGATTTTCTAATAAGGCGTTAAATCCAATAGCAGTAGCTTGAACCAATACTTGTTTTGCTGAAGAAATAAGGTATTCTTCTTTATGATTAGTTGAAATGGTATAGCCCCCAAATTTTTGAATACTAACCGTTTGCCCTTGTGTAGCGGCAACTTCGTATGAAAATGAAATTTTTGATGCTTCTTTTGTTACTTCAACAGGTTTTACATCGGCAATTTCATTATTTACAATAATTTGATTTTGCATATAAGTAGCAACAGTAAACTTTGTTTTTAAAGTTCGAGCTACGATAAATGCGCTATTTTCTTCGTTTTTAATTTCTAAGGTTTCCCAAAATTTTTCTTCCCAATTGGTGTCTTCATTTTCAATGCCGGCATCTAAATACGGTTTAAAAACCACTTTTGCATCGGAATTTATAGGCGTAACATTATATTTTATCGCACCTAATTCGTCAATATCTAAAGATAAAAATCGAGTAACGTGTACTTGAATTTCCACATCATTTTGCAAAATAGCTTGAAAAGAACGTTGGTACCAACCTTCTTGCATGTTCAATTCTCGACGGAAGTTTGTAACTGATTTACAAGTTGCTAAATCTAATTTTTCACCGTTAACTTCTAGATTAATTCCAATCCAATTTGGTGCATTAAGCACTTTAGCAAAATATTCAGGATAGCCGTTTTTCCACCAGCCTACTTTCGTTTTATCTGGATAATATACCCCAGCAATGTAACTACCTTGAAACGTATCACCTGAGTAATGCTCTTCAAAATTGGCACGTTGCCCCATGGCGCCATTTCCAATACTAAATAAACTTTCGGAAGATTTAACCCTATCCGCTTCAAATCCTTCTTCTATGATTGACCAATTATTTGGTACGATATAATCCTGATTCATTTTCTTTCTAATTTGTCAATTCTCAATAGTCAATTTGACAATTACTATTTATTAATTAATTGCATTATAAAATCGTTACTCATTTCTGTAAAATCTCTAAAACAAAAATCCGATTCGTGTAAAACTTCTTTCTCACCAATACCAACGCTGGTCATTCCAGCTACATTTGCCGCTTGAATACCTGCTACTGAATCTTCAAAAACAATGGCGTCTTTGTAAGCCACATGAACTTGATTTGCTCCTTGCAGAAAAACTTCTGGATCGGGTTTGGCATTGGTTACATCATTTCCATCTACAAGTGCATCAAAATAATGCAAAATGTTAACTTTTTCTAATATTGGTCGGGCATTTTTACTTGCCGAACCCAATACCACATATTGATGGTTTGCTTTTAAAAACTGAAGTACTTCTTCTACTCTAGGCAAAATCTCAGATTTATCCATTTGATGTACAAATGCTAAATAATCTTCATTTTTTTGTACCAACCAATTGTTTTTATCTTCTTGAGATGCTTGCACATTTCCTTGAGATAAAATAATTTCCAACGAACGAACTCGACTTACGCCTTTTAGTTGTTCATTAATTTCGTGTGTAAAATTAATATTCAAGTTATCGGCTAATTTTTTCCATGCCAAAAAATGAAATTTGGCGGTGTCAACTATTACTCCGTCTAAATCGAATATAAATGCTTTTTTATTCATTTTGTTAGTTTAACCTGAAATTGCATTTTTGTCTGTAATAAAGAAATTACATAACCCTGCAATAATTAATAATAATCCAGCCAAAAGCATGGCATTAATGTGAGCTTCACCAATTAATTTATACAAATAATTAATTCCACCAAGTGCAGCAATAATTTGTGGAATTACAATAAACATATTGAACAATCCCATCATCATTCCCATTTTATTAGGATTAACTGAACTAGACAACATTGCATAAGGCATCGATAAAATACTTCCCCAAGAAAAACCAATTAATATAAACGAATACATTAAGGTTTCTGGTGTAGCATAGAACATGTAAATAAATCCTAATCCACCCAGAATCAATGAGGCCATGTGAATATATTTTCTATTTATTTTGTTTTTCAGAGTATAAAAAGTAAGCAATAACGCAAAAACCATTGAAGATAAACCATATACACCAGTTGCAGAACCTACTAAATCGGCTGCATTATTGTATACTTTATCTT
>JBFYPW010000025.1:0-21454 GCA_041303115.1 Flavobacterium sp. | reverse complement strand
GTCTTTAAAAAAGAATACTCAGAATTAGAAAAGCAACTCGTTTCAAAAAAATACAATTTGCCTCAAAAATTTGTATTAAATGTAGGTACAATTGAAGAGCGAAAAAATGCCTTAACAATTGTTAAAGCCATTAAAGACTTAGATATCGATTTGGTTTTGATAGGAAAGCAAACTGATTATGTAGATAGGATTTACCAATACATTATTGAAAATAAATTAGAAAAACGAGTTCATTTTTTGAAAGGGTTAACAAGTACAGACTTAGCAATTATTTATCAATTAGCGACAGTTTTTGTTTATCCATCACTTTTTGAAGGGTTTGGTATTCCTATTATAGAAGCATTGTATTCTAAAATTCCTGTTATTACTACAGAAAATGGCGTGTTTCCTGAAGCAGCTGGTCCTAATTCGTTATTTATTGAACCGTTTGATGTGAAAGATTTATCTGATAAAATAGCACTTGTTTTACAAGATTCGTCACTTGCTTCAAAAATGAAAGAGGAGGGATGGCAATTTGTACAACAATTTAATGATGAAGAAATTGCGAAAAATATTATGAATTGTTATCTTCAAGTTCTTTCAACTTAGCATATTTAAGATAATTGCTAAATGCGGCAAACATACTCCAGGTAAAACCTTCATACCCATTTAGAAAATTCCTTTGTAAAAAGTAATATCTAATAAAATCAAATGGGAATTTAATAATTATTTTTAGAATATTACTTTTTTTCTTTTTTTCGTGAAGTAATTCCCCACTTAACAAAGCATATTTTATTTGTTTTTGAATAGCAGTATTTATATCAAATACGGTATAATGAAGCATTTCCTGATGTAATTTTCCAATTGCACCTTTTATTTCAATCGTTTCATGTACTTTGTTGGGAGTAAATTCCCCAAAATTTTTATCAAACAATCTTAAAATTGGTCGTTTGCTTTCCGCACCATTTTTAAAAACTTTATTTAAAAAAACATGTGTTCTGGGAACAGTATATGCTTTTACATTTTCTTGATGATATATGTTTTGTATTTCTGAAATTAAGGCATCAGATAATACTTCATCTGCATCTAATGAAAGCACCCAATTATTATTGGTTTGTTCTAATGCAAATTGTTTTTGTAATGCAAAATTCTCAAATTTATGCAAAATTACTTTTGCTCCAAATGATTCGCATATTGAAACTGTTGCATCTGTACTTCCAGAATCCACAACAATAATTTCATCAAATGTTTTTAATTTTTCTAAACATTTTGAAATTATATGTGCTTCGTTAAATGTTATAATAAATATTGAAATTTTATGTTTCATTGTTCAAATATTTAGATAAACCATTTTGTATTGCAATCACTTTATTTTGTTTGTTAAATTGCCTTATGTTGTTGTTTTTTAACCAATTATCTTTTGTAGCGTAACTTCTATCATGGTTTAAATGTAAACAGATGGCACTATATCTTATTTGTATACTTCTTACATTATTATGTAATAAACGTTCGCCAATTTCTCTATCTAATCCGCCGTATTTCATATCTTCATTAAATCCATTTACGGCTATTAAATCGTCTTTAAAACAAGAAGTATTGTGACCGTTAAATGTTTTTTTAGTTGGAGTAATCCAGTTCATGAAAAAAGCAAAAAATTTATTTTTTGTAAGTTTTATTAGTTTAAAATTCCATTTCAAGCCATTCTCTAAAAGCCATTTGGTTTGAAAACAGCTTTGATTTTTAATGTCAATTTCGGAAATCGAATTAGAAACAAAATCATTTAATTTAAAATAACCACCAGATAAAAAATTGCCTTTTTTTTGATATTTTACATGTGTTGCTACAAAATCATTTCGTGGAATGCAATCTCCGTCTGAAAATAAAATATAGTCGCATGATGCTTTAATTATGGCCTTATTTAAGATTTTAGTTTTTTGAAAACCTTCATCCTTTTGCCATACATGAAGAATTGGGTTTTTAAATTCGGATTGAAATTTTTCAATTAAATTTTTTGTTTCATTTGTTGAGCCGTCATCTGCAATAATTAATTCAAAATCGTTATGGGATTGCATAGTATAACCCCATAAAACTTTTTCTAACCAAGTTTCAGAATTGTATGTGGTAAGTATTATCGAAATTGTACTCAAAAAAGATTATTTTAAATTTTTTAGAATTAAAAATTCTTTGAAAGTACCAAATATATATTTTTTTTCTTTCATGGCTTGTATAAAACTACTTAATCTTTCCGTCATAGCATCACCTGTGTTTTTACTAACATATTTAGGAAAATTATAAGCGATTTTATTATCTAAAGGAGTAAATTCCCATGGATGAAAATAGATGTTTAAATATCCGTCATTTTTATACGTCCATTTTGCTAGAAATTTATAAATACTCAAAGGTAAATTATGAAATGAAAGCCAAAATAAAGGAAAACGAACTAAAGGGCTTACGGATGCTGGTATTTGCCAAACATTGTGTAATTTAAAATAGGTTCTGGGTTTGTCTAAATGATTGTATCTTCCTGGTAAGAATGTTGGATTAATTGATGAATTATATAAATACCCAGCATTTTCTATTTCACGTTCATCTACCGGGTACATTCTAGGCATTCTGAACCCAACAACTTCAGAATTTGAAAGTGCTTCTAAAGCATCTTTGGATTGTTTTAAATGCGTCACTTCAAAATTACTGTGATAATAAGTATGAGAAGCCAATTCATGCCCTTCATTACTAATTCTTTTTATTAAATGCGGTACTTTTTCAGCAAAAACAACGGTCGAAAAAAAGGTAGCCTTAATTTGATGTTTTTGTAATAAATTTAAGATGATATCAGTTCCTTTTTCGGAAACGGCAATTTGATTTTCAAATGAAATGTCTCTGCCATATTCAAAAGGCATATCAAACTCTTCTATATCGAAACTTAGTAAAATCATTTGTAATTGGTATTACTAATTAAATAATTTGGTCTTCCTTTAGATTGCATAAATAATTTACCAATGTAAACACCAATAATTCCTAATACAACCAAATTTAAACCTCCAAAGAAAACAACTGTTGTTATTACTGAAGCCCATCCTGATATTACATGTCCGTAATATATACTATACAAAACATATGAAATATAAAAAATAAATGCCATTACGGATAAGCTAATACCTAAAATAATAGCCATTGAAAGTGGTTTTGTACTAAAAGAAGTAATACCTTGAACTGCAAAACGCATCATTTTACCTACTGTGTATTTACTTTTTCCTGAATATCTTTCGTTTGGCTCATAATGAATGGCATATTGCTTGAAACCTACCCAATTGATTATACCTCTGATAAATAATTCATTTTCTGTGAAATCAGAAAATACTTGCGCTACTTTTTTATCTATTAATCTGAAATCTGCTGTTCCAGGTTCGAATTTTATGTCTGAAAGCTTATTCATCAAGCCGTAAAATAAATTGGAAGTTTTATTTTTTACGAAACCTAATTTTTTGTCTTCTTCTCTAATGGTGTAGACTACTTCAAATCCTTCTTCCCATTTTTCAATTAGTTTTGGAATAATTTTCGGAGGGTGTTGCATGTCGCCATCCATAGAAATAATTGCGTCAACGTCATTTTTTACTAAATCTATCCCTGCTTTAAGAGCATTTTGATGTCCGAAATTTCTAGATAATTCTAAATAATAAGTATGTTTATGTTCTTTTGATTTTTCTTTCAAAATAGCTACGGTTTCATCGCTTGATCCATCATCAACAAAAATAAATTTAAAATTGTAATTTATATTTATAATGGTTTCGTTTAACGCTTGTATTAAAACATCAATATTTGTTGCTTCGTTATATGAAGGGATTACTATAGCAATAGATTTATTCATGAGCAATAGATGAATTTGTTTCTTTTTTTAATGTTAGCAACTCGTAAATAATTTGAAACCAAATTAATACACAAGGTAATGCTTTTAATGCATATGGTTTTACGTAGGTTTCTCTTATAAACTTTGGAATTAAATCTGAAGGTGAAAAACTGGTTAAAATCATAGCAAATATAAACAAAAACCAGGTCCATTTTGTTTTTTCTTCCTGAATAACAAACCAAATGGCTACACCAGCAAATGCAATAATATAGGTTGGACTTTCAGATCCTGAACTAAAAATGACAGTAAAAATTAAAACGGATGCCAATAATAATAATTGAAATTTTTTGTTCGAAAACATATTAAATCTTAAATAAGGAAATCCAAAAAGTAATAATCCTGGAAGTAAAAACAGCATATTTGAAAGATGCGGCATATTTAATGTTTTTCTAACCATTCCCATAATTGAAATATCTTGCATAGAAGTTAATGCAGCATTTTCATTGTTTTTTTCTACCAATCTGGCAAACCATTCTGAATAACTATTTAATATAAATTCTGGAGATGAAATTGCCATTGGTAATACAAAAAATACTATTGACCAAATTGCTAATGAACCAATAAATTTGATTTTATTTTTAGAAAAGAAGAAAAAAGCCAAGCCAACAATGCCGTATAATTTTATGAATGTACCTAATATAATTAGGCAAGCTGCCCAAAAATCTTTCTTTTTCTCAATTAACACATAAGACAAAATAATGATACTTGTCATAATTGGGTTAAATTGTTGTCCCAAAATTGCGGTTAAAAATTCGTGAGCACAAATCCATAAAATTAAGTTGACTTTAAAGCTTTCTAAGTTTATTTGACTAATTGCATATACTAAAACTAAGGCATTAAATATGCACCATAAAACCATGCCAATTCCATTTGGTAAGATTGCAAAAGGTGCTATAAACAAACTAAAAATAGGCCCGTAATGGTTGTGATCAAAGTATAAGTTTGTATACGTTGCGTATAATGATTTTTGTTCTAAAGTATGATAAAAAACATTTTTAAAAATAAGGTAATTGTTGTTATTGCCTATTAAATATTGTTTTATTGCAGAAATTGTTGCTAATAAAATCCAAATAGCCAGTATTATTTTTTTATTATTTAAAAGCTTTGCAATCATAAACCTAATCTCTTTTTGAAATTTCTTTTTTTAAGTGCTTTATTAAAAAAAGCATTCGTGTATTTCCACATTAATTGAAAAACTTCTTCTTTTGGCTTGTCATAAAGTTTTGCATATTCGTAACTTATCACTTGAACCATATATTCTGAGGGAGTCAACCTACATAGGTTTTTCATTCTTAAATTGAAACTCATTTCTTTATGAAATGCCATTCGATTTAAATCAATTAGAAAAAAATCAAAAGTACCCGATTCATTTTTTTTAATTAAAGTATTTCCAGGAGAATGATCTTTAAATTCAATACCTGCTTCGTGTAATTGAAAGCAAAAATGCGCTAATTGTTTTAAAACTTCATTAGTATCGGGATTGTCAACACCAAATAAATCTTTAAATACATAATCTGGTGTAATATGTTCGCAAACATAATAACTATCTAAAAGCCGGAAAAGGTTTTTGTTTTCATAAAATCCAATTGGATTAGGAGTTCCTATGTTTTTTTGTTTTAAAATTGTAGCAAATTCATATGATCTTCGGGCTTTAGATTTTCTAAAATATCTATAAATAATACCATTAATTACTATCGGAATTTTAAACGATTTTATATTTAAAACTATTGTATTGTAAGGAAATGTTTTAATGATATTCCTTTTTCCTGCAACTAATAAATCGCCTTCGGTGCCAAAATTTTTAATGATGTTTACTATCGATTTATCCATAGGTTGAGTTTGATTTACAAATGTAATTGAAATCTTTCTAAAAAAACAATATCTTTGTTTTTTAAAAGTGTAAATATGTTGCAAAAAATTGCTGTAATTAGTTTTGATCATTGGAATTATGATGCCCATATTGTTACTGCTTTACAAAAAAAAGGAATAGAAAGTTTTCATATAAAAATTGGTAATTTTAAGTATAAAAATACCTGGGAACGCATTCAAAATACATTTAGTAAAGTCTTTTTAGGAAAAAACCCTAAACTGAAAAAGCGTCAAGACTATATACTTGAACAACTTAAAGAAAACGGTTTTCAAAATCAAATTTTAGTTATTAATCCTGAATTAATTGATTTAGAATATCATTTAGCCATAAAAAAATATACTGATAAATATATTGCTTATTTGTACGATAGCGTCTCAAGATGTCCAGTAAAGCATCTTTTAGAAGGTGTTTTTGATGAAATATTTTCCTTTGATAAAGCGGATGTTTTAACTTACGGATTCTCAGAAACTACTAATTATATTTATTTTGAAACTCCCGAAAAAGCAGCTATACAAAAGCAAAATTTTATATATATAGGTTCAATAGACAATAGACTGAAATTTTTAAATGATTTTGGCGAACATTTAAAAAAACATCATCAATCTTTTCTTTTTTATGCCATCGGGAAAAAAGCATTCATCAATAAGTTGAAACAAATTTTTTTTGGAAAAAATAAGAATATAATCTTCCAAAAGAAAAGATTTACACAAAATGAAACATTAAATATGTATGCTGAAAGTGAAATTATTGTAGATTTAATTCGAGATAATCAATCGGGTTTAAGTTTTCGTATTTTTGAAGCTTTGGGTTTGCAAAAGAATATAGTTACTAATAATAAAACCATAAAAACTTATGATTTTTTTGAATTTGAAAAAATAGAAATATTCTCAAATTCGTTTGAAAATCTTACATTTTCAAATTCTAATTATCCAGAAAAAATTATAAGTAAATATCATATTCAAAATTGGATAAAAAATGTTTTCTCTTTACAATAATTAAGTTATTTTTGTAGCATATTTAAGGTTAGGATTTCGCCAAATAATCATATTACATTGTTAAATTTAACTAAATGAAAACATCTGTTGCACTTTGCACTTATAATGGCGAAAAATATCTTCGTGAGCAATTAGATTCTATATTGAATCAAACCTTTCCTGTTGATGAAATTGTAATTTGTGATGATAATTCAACTGACGGAACTCACCATATTATCAATCAATATTGTAGTAAATTTCCAAATATTGTAAAGTTTCACCTCAATGAAATAAATTTAAGAAGTGTAAAAAACTTTGAAAAAGCAATGTCTTTATGTACTGGCGATATTATTTTTCTTTCCGATCAGGATGATAGTTGGTTACCTGAAAAAGTTGCCGAAATGATAAATTATTTTAATTTAAATCCAAACATTTCTGTTTTGGCAACAAACGGAAATTGTATGGATGAAAATTCAGAATTAATCGATAAATTTACGGTTTGGGATATACCACAATTATATAATAAATATCAAGTAGATATAGATTACTACATTCTAATTTCTTATTTTTTTAATATTGCAACAGGCGCTACCATGGCAATAAGAAAATCATTTTTATCTGAATGCATGCCATTTCCTATAATTCCAAATTTTCATCATGATGAATGGATGGCTAGAGTGTCTAGTTCTAAAAAAAGTTTTTCGTTTTTAACAAAAAAGTATATCAATTATAGAATTCATGAAGCACAACAAGTTGGTGGTGTTATTTATAAATTAGATAATGAGAATAAAAAAGAATTATTAAATTTACTAGATTTACATAATTATGATATTAAATTTTATCAATTTAAAAGAAAAATTAAAAGATTGTGTAATGCGTATTATTTAAATCAAAAATTAACAGCTATAGATAATAACAACCTCCTTTTTCTTAGTAATCTTAATGAAATTAAACAACTAGTATTTAACTACAAAAAAGCTATGAAGAAAAAATATCCTATTAAGTCTTTTTTTCTACTAATTACAGATAAAATTTTAAATAAAAGGCAAATAAACTAAAATAATATTACAAACTAAAAATCATATATCATGTTAAGAAAGTTAGCAAAATTAAAAGCATTAAAAAAATATTTTTCACTTAAAGATGCTTTGTCATTATATTTTGGATTAAAAAATAATAAAGAAGAAATTAATCTAGCAAGTTTAGGAAGAAAAATATATTTAAGAAAAGACACAAAAGATACCGAAACATTTGAAGAAATATTTTTGTCAAGTTTATATGATATTACGCTGCCAATTGTTCCCAAAACAATTGTAGATGCAGGAGCAAACGTTGGTTTGGCTTCATTATTTTTTAGAATGAAGTATCCAAACGCAAAAATTGTTGCAATTGAAATAGAAGAGCAAAATATAGCAGCAATTAAAAAAAACACAGCAAATTTTACTAATTTTGAAATTAAACACAATGCCTTGTTTAATAAAAAAGCATATTTTAAAATTATTGACCCTTATAACGCAACAAATAGTTTTCAAATAGTTGAAACAACCAATCCAGAAGAAGCGAATAGTAGTTCAGTAACTTTAGATGAAATTTTAACTACAAATAATTGGGAAACTATTGATGTGTTAAAAATTGATATTGAAGGTGCTGAAAAAGATTTATTTGAAAAAAATTACGAGAATTGGCTCCCAAAAACTAAAATAATTATGGTTGAAACACATGATAGAATGATACCTAAATGTTCATATACTGTGATGAAAACTATTAATGATTTTAATTTTATTTTATACACCACAACAGAAGGTACATTAATTTATTATAATTTAGATTTTATTAAAATCCCATAATGGAACTAATCAATACCGAAATTCACAACGCTTACGAAGTCATTAAAAATGGCGGAATTATTTTGTATCCAACAGATACCGTTTGGGGAATTGGTTGTGATGCTTCCAACGAGGAAGCTGTTGCGAAAATATACGCACTAAAACAACGTGAAGAAAGCAAAAGTATGATTTGCTTAATGAATGGTGAAAAAATGATGTACCATGTTTTTGCAAAAATACCAGAAGTGGCATGGGAAATTTTAGACCATTCAGAACGACCAACCACTTTAATTTTGGATCAACCAAAAAATGTAGCTAAAAATATAATAGCAAAAGATAATACTTTAGGAATTAGAATAGTAAAAGAACCATTCTGTTTTAAATTAATGGAACGTATGAAACGACCATTAGTTTCCACCTCTGCAAATATTTCTGGAGAACCAACACCAATGAATTTCAAAGAAATTTCACCAGAAATTATTAAAGGAGTCGACTATGTTGTAAATTTGCACCACGATAAAGTTTGCAAAAAACCCTCAGCCATAATCAAATTAACATTAGATAGCCAGGTAAAGGTGATTAGGAAATAATAATTTGGAGATTTGAAGATTTGAATTTATCTCAATTTTCAAATTAGCTAATTTTCAAATTTTCAAATTAAAACATGAATTACAAACAACATTTAGAAAATAAAATTTTCAAAATCATTTCGCAAGCCGCTCAAGAACTTAACTTGGAATGCTATGTGATAGGTGGATTTGTTCGAGATATTTTATTGGATAGAAATCATAAAAAAGACATTGATATCGTTGCAGTAGGTAGCGGTATAGAATTAGCTTTAAAAGTATCAGAATTACTTCCAAACCAACCTAAAGTACAAGTTTTCAAAAACTACGGAACAGCCATGTTACGTTATAAGGAAATGGATATTGAGTTTGTAGGTGCTAGAAAAGAATCTTATACACACGATAGCAGAAATCCTTTAGTAGAAAATGGAACTTTAAAAGATGACCAAGAACGTAGAGATTTTACAATTAACGCAATGGCTTTTTCTCTAAATTCTGATAATTTTGGAGATTTAGTGGATCCATTTAATGGTGTTGCCGATTTAGAAAACAAACTATTAAAAACACCTTTGAATCCAGATATTACGTATTCTGATGATCCATTGCGAATGATGCGTGCTATCCGTTTCGCTACCCAATTAAATTTCGAAATTGAAAGCGAATCGTTAACTTCAATAGCAAAAAACAAAGACAGAATCAATATTATTTCTGGTGAACGCATTGTTGATGAATTGAATAAAATTTTGTCATCAGAAAAACCATCTATCGGATTTTTACATTTGTATCAAACCAGTTTATTAGACCTAATTTTACCTGAATTGACCGCTTTAAACAATGTCGAAGAAGTTGAAGGGCATACCCATAAAAATAATTTTTACCATACGTTAGAAGTGGTAGATAATATCTGTCCTAATACAGAAGATGTATGGTTACGCTGGGCGGCATTATTACACGATATAGGAAAAGCACCCACTAAAAAATTCAATAAAAAGCAAGGCTGGACGTTTCATGGCCATGAATTTTTAGGCGGAAAAATGGTAAAAAAAATATTTGAGCGATTACACATGCCTCTGAATCAGAAAATGAAGTTTGTCCAAAAAATGGTGATGATGAGTTCAAGACCAATCGTAATTGCTGAAGAAATTGTTACCGATTCAGCCGTTCGTCGTTTAGTTTTTGATGCTGGTGAAGATGTTGATAGTTTAATGACATTATGTAAAGCCGATATCACTACAAAAAACCCAAAGAAATTTCAGAAATATCATAAAAACTTCGACATTGTTAAACAGAAAATTGTAGAAGTGGAAGAAAAAGATCGTGTTCGTGTGTTTCAGCCACCTATTTCTGGAGAAGAAATTATGGAACTATTCGGATTAAAACCAGGTCGAGAAATTGGTGTTTTAAAAGAAGCCGTAAAAGAGGCCATTTTAGAAGGTGAAATTCCAAATGAATACGAAGCTGCTAAAGAATTTGTTCTAAAACGTGCTGAAAAAATGGGATTAGTTAGAGTGGCAAAGTAGCAGAATTTCAGAGTTGCAAAGTTACAGTGTAAAGAATAGTGATTAATTGATAATTTTAGATATTTAAATAACAGTGAAGACATTTAGAGACTTACTTATTTGGCAGAAAGCAATGACTTTAGTTACAAACTGTTATGCTGTTTCAACTGGTTTTCCTAAGGAGGAACAATTTGGCCTTACTTCGCAAATAAGAAGATGTGCCATTTCAATTCCAAGTAATATTTCGGAAGGTTTTGGAAGAGGGACAAATAAAGATTATTATAGATTTTTATCTATTTCTTTGGGCTCACTTTTCGAATTTCAAACACAAGTTGAAATTGCATATAACTTGAACTATATTACTTTAGAAAATTTCAATTCACTATACGAAGATAGTAGAGAACTAGAAAGAATGTTAACTTCTTTCATGAACAAAATAAAACAAACCCTGTAACTTTTCAACATTGAAACTCTGCAACTTTGAAACTTAATAAAACAAATGAAAAAATACTTTCTCACAACAGCAAAAACGGCATTAGTTTTAGTTTATTTAGTAATTCTTGCTGGTGCTTTGGTTCGAATGACTGGCTCAGGAATGGGTTGTCCAGATTGGCCAAAATGTTTTGGTTATTATATTCCGCCAACAGAACAAAAAGAACTTGAATTCACGCCTAATAAAGCTTACGATGAAGGTCAAGTGATTATAAAAGACGAAGGTTTACTTGTGGCAAAATCTGATTTTGTAGCTTCTACTTCCTTTTCAGAAACTGATTGGGAAGCTTATACCAAACACGATTATGCTATTTTTAATCCAGCACATACTTGGATAGAATACATCAATAGATTGCTTGGAGCTTTGGCTGGAATTGCCTGCTTTGTAACATTTATTTTCGCATTTGGCTATTGGAAAGAAAACAAAAAAATAGTGGCCTATTCTCTTTTGGTTTGTTTTTTAATGGGCTTTCAAGCTTGGTTAGGAAAAACGGTGGTTGATTCGGTATTAAGCCCGGTAAAAATTACCACTCATATGTTAACTGCCTTTTTAATTGTGGGGTTACAGTTGTATGTTATATATGTGGTTTCGGCAAAAAATAGTGACAGAAAATATGATAAAAAGTTTAGTATAGCACTTGTAGTAGTACTTCTTCTTACCATTATTCAAGTGGTTTTAGGAACGTATGTTCGTGAGTTTATAGATACCATTGAAAAATCGGGCGCTCCAAAATCGCTTTGGTTGTTACAACCTGAAATCACGTTCTACTTTCATCGAAGTTTTTCAATAGTGGTCTTTTTGGCAAATTTATTTTTACTACTTCGAAACAGAAATCTTCAATTGGGTTTCGAAAAAGTAAATTGGGTGGTTCGAATTTTAATTTTCGAAATTATTTCCGGAGTGATTATGGTGTATGTCGATTTTCCTTTCGGAAGTCAAACCATACATTTAGTATTGGCGACATTCTTATTTAGTGTCCAATTTTATTTACTTTTAGAAAATAAAAAAATAACAGAAAAATAATATTACTTTTGCAGTCCGACTATATTGTCACAGTTCTTTAGATTTAATTAATGTCTAAACTCGCAGCGCAAGATAAATTTTTTGATTTATCAGATTACGGAAGATCTTTCGGTAAACTTTTGGCTAATTCCTTAAAGGAAACTCGTTTTACACCCATTCACGTAACGCTTTTATTCGGAATTTCTGGATTAATTGCAATTTATTGCATGTTAAACCAATATTACATCGCCGCAGCGTTTTTCATCATTTTAAAATCGGGTATAGATGCCGCTGATGGTGAATTAGCCCGTTTAAAAAACACACCATCCTATTCTGGAAGGTATTTAGACAGTGTTTTTGATATTATCTTAAATTTTATGTTTGTCATGACAATTTGTTACATGTCAAACAGTACCATTTGGTATGCAGTACTTGCCTTTATTTGTATTCAGTTACAAGGCACCTTATACAATTATTATTATGTGATTTTAAGAAATAAATCGGTTGGAGGCGATACAACCAGTAAGATATTTGAATACAAAACCCCAAAAGCGTTACCAGGTGAATCACAAAAATTGGTAACTATTTTATTTGGAATTTACACCCTAGTTTATGGCCTTTTTGATAAAGTTATTCATTTTTTAGATTCAAATGCCTATAAAATCAAAACCTTTCCAAATTGGTTTATGACATTAGTTTCTATATACGGATTGGGTTTTCAATTGCTTATTATTGCAATATTATTAACGTTTGGATGTATTGAATTTATTGTGCCTTTTTTTATTTTGTATTCAGTATTCATACTTGTTTTGATAGGCATCAGAAAAACAGTTATTCATTAGCCAATCCACTCTTTAAAATCACTAACGCGTTCTCTCGATACAATTACTTCATCGTCTTTGTAAGTGGGTAATATAATTTTTAATCTTGAATTAGAATACACTTGAATTTCTTTAACAGCTTTCAACGGAACAATGAATTTTCGGCTTACACGATAAAAATCTTTTGGGTTAATTTCGGCTTCTACAACTTCTAAAGTAGAATCAATTAAATAATCTCTGTTGTCTATCGTATGAATATAGGTGCCTTTATTCTCGCTATAAAAACATTCAATTTCGTCAATTGAAATTACTTTTAATTGTTGACCAATTTTAACTGAAAAACGCGACTTGTATTCCTTTTCCACAGGATTGATTAACATACGTTTTATCGCATCAAAATCTAAATTAGAAATGGTGTTTTTTTGAAATTGATTTTTGAATTTTAAAATCGCTACTGATAATTCGTCTTCGTCAATTGGTTTTAATAAATAATCAATGCTATTTAGTTTAAAAGCACGCAAAGCATATTCGTCATAAGCAGTAGTAAAAATAACCGCACTTTTAATGTCAATTTGTTCAAATAGTTCAAAGGATAACCCATCTGATAATTGAATATCCAAAAAAATCAAATCAGGATGCGAATTATTTTGAAACCAAGCAATTGATTCCTCAACAGAATGAAGCATTTTAGTCACTTTCAGTCCAAGTTTTTCAACTTTACGTTGCAATAATCGGGCTGCTGGCTTTTCGTCTTCGATAATGATGAGGTTAAGCCCCCTAACCCCCAAAGGGGGAATATTTTCGTTTTGCATAATTTATTAAATTTTCAAATTGGCACATTTTCAAATTGACACATTATATTACTCCCACTTATTTGCTTTTTCCTTTTCCATCAACTCTTTTATTTTTCGTGCTTCCCAATCTTTTCCTAAAATAAAATAAGGTAAAAATGTTGACAATGCGTGTGCTAATAATCCAATTCCCCAAAAGAAAGCCGTGAAAAAATTCTTAAACTGAAAATAACTTTCGCCTTCATTTAAGTTTTGAATATTTAAAATGACTATCATACTATTAATTACCAAATATACTAATGCATGCGTATAAAATCCTTTTAATTTTTTTACTCGTTTTACCGCTTCCTCGTAGCGAATTTGTTCTGAAGTTATATTTTCCATAATTTTTTTACTGAATTTGTTATTGTTATTGAATTTGAAATTGTTGTTGATATTGTTATAGCTTTTGAATTTTTATTCCCAATTATTATTTTTTCCTTTATTCACAATTTCTTGAATTTTTCGTTCTTCCCACGATTTTCCATATCCGAAAACGCCAAACCCATGAAATGAAACGCCTAATCCCCAACCTAACATCGGGAACCAAAACCATTGGAATTCCCAATATGTATTGTAATTAAATATTGCCAATGTTGGAATTACAATGCAATAAGCTGTTAAATTTCCGTAAAAGCCTTTCAAATCTTCTACACGTTTTTTGGCTCTTGCGTAAGCTGCATTTTCTGAAAATAGTGTGTTGGTTTCCATAACGAAAATTTGTTTGGTTAATATGGGTAGGCTTATTTTAAATTCATTTTCATTTTCTTCTACTATAACTTTTCTATTGGTTAGAATTCCGTATCGATTTACAATATTTTCTAATCCAACTCCTTTTCTGCCTGATAATACGTCTTTCTTTTGTAAATTATTTGATACGACTAACGCTCCATTTTCAACACTAATTTTAATATGAAGCGGTTTCGTTTCACTTACTACATTATGTTTGATGCAATTTTCAAGTAATAATTGTAAGGATAATGGAACCACTTTTGCTTCATCATTCTCAATATTTTCAGGAATTTCAAATGTGATGCTGTTCTCAAATCGCATTAAAAGTAAATTCATATAGGTTTTGGCAAAGGCTAATTCTTCGGATACCGAAACCAATTCTTTATCTTTTTGTTCTAAAACATAGCGATATACTTTTGATAAGGATGTAGTGAATTTTTGTGCTGCAATTGGATTCTCTTCAATTAACGAACTCAATACATTCAAACTATTAAACAAAAAATGCGGATCAATTTGGTTCTTTAAACTTTCAAACTGGGCTGAAGCTGTTCCGGCAATGATTTTTTGCTCTTTTACTTTGTTTTCTTGATACGCTTTATAAAAGTAAAACGCATGAAACGCTAAGGTTACAAAAAATGTAATAATTATGGTTACTACATAATTTGCCAAGGTTTCATTTTGAATAAATACCTCAAAACGTTCCCCTTCTATGAGTACATCTTCAACAATTCTAAGTAAAAAAATTGCAAAAACAGAAATTACAAACGAACCTAAGAATCCAATAATGATTCTACTTTTTGTGAATCGTTCTAATTTAAAAACGACATCTAAATAAATGAATAAATAGGCATTGGCAAAATATAGTGTTAATCCATATAACATGGTATAACCAAAATTTATAAGTAAATATTCATTCAATTGAATGGTTATGCCTGTGATTAATTTTATTACCAATAAAACTAAAAAAACACAAATAGATAAAATTATCGCTCTAGGAATTTCTTTTATGAGTTTATCAAACATAGTTAAAAGGTTTAGTATAAAATTAAGTAAAAATTTAATGTTTGTACAATAATTGCGATTAAATAAAGGATAAGTTGTATCATAATTTGGGTCTATTATTTCTAATACAAAATTCAATATAGTATTTCATCTAAAAAATTATATGTAACCCAACTGTCGTTTTTTATGGATGAATTGTAAGTTTGATACTTTTTATAACAAAAAAAGACTGCAATTAGCAGTCTTTTAAGTGTAATGAATAAAGAATTAAATACTTGTCAATTTTTTTAGTTTGTCTTTCCAAGTTTGTAATTCCTCTTTATGTTTTTCAATATTCTTTTGTACTTCTTTTATAAACGGATTGTTTCCTTTAGAGTTGCTAAAGAAACCAATATTGTTTTCTAATTGATTGATTTCATGATTCAATTCATCAATTTTTCTTTTAATAAATATTTGTTCATTAGCAATTGCTCTTTGGTCGTTTCCTTCTGAAAGTTGTTCTAAACGATTACTAAATTTCATCATTTCAGAGTCTTTTTTAGACAAACTTAGTTTTTCAAATAAAGCATCTAATATTTTATTGAATTTTCCTTCAATATGACGACGGTTTTGAGGTACTTTTCCAAACTCTTTCCAAGCGGCAATATGTGCTTTAATTGCGTCTAAATCTGTTTTATGTTCGCCTACAAGTTCAAATGCACGAACGATTTCTAAGTATTCTTTTTTCTTTTCAAACGCTTCAACTTCTACACCAATTTCTTCTTTTCTTGACTCATGTAATCTGTCAAAATAAGCATTACAAGTTTTTTTGAATGTTTCCCAAATTTCATCAGAAAGTTTTCTTGGTACATGACCAATTTTTTTCCATTCTTCTTGAATTTGCTTCATTATTGGAGTAGTAGTATCAAAATCTTCCGTGTCGATATTGGCTTTTGCTTTTTCAATTAAGGCTAATTTTAATTCTAAATTACGATTTTGCTCGTTTTTTATATCCTTGTAAAATGAATTTTTTGTTGCATTAAATGCACGAACGGCATTTTTAAAATTACTCCAAGTAACTTCAGTAGCTTCAGCTGGAACACGCCCTGCTTTAAAGAATGCATCGCGTAACGCTTCTAATTTTACAATTTGATTTTGCCACTCTCCGTGATTCGTAAATTTTTCAGTGCTTAACGCAATTACTTCAGCAATAATTTCATTTTTACGAGTTAAATTTTCTTGCTCTTTTTCTTTAAATTGAGAAGCTAATGCTTCACGTTTATCATGTAGAATTTTAGTGATTTCACTAAACTCTTGCCAAATTTTTTCTCTATTTTCTTTGTCAACAGGCCCGATTTCTTCTTTCCAAACACGGTGTAATAACTGTAGTTCTCTGAAAGATTTAGTTACATCTGGTTGCTCAACTAAAATTTTTGCTTTTGCTATAATTTCTAACTTCTGCTCTAAATTGTTTTTAAAATCAGCATCTCTAATTTCTCTGTCTAAATGAACAATTTCATAGAATCTATCTACATGAAAATGAAAATTATTCCAAACTAAATTATACTTATCTTTTGGTATAGCTCCAGAGTTTTTCCAACGCTCTCTAATATCGTTGAATTTTTTAAACATTTCTGAAATATTAGAATCGTTACTAGCAATTAATGCTTTTAATTCTTCAATTAAAGCTGTTTTCTCTGTTAAATTATTTTTTAATTGATTTTCAATATTTTTAAAATTTGTATTTCTCTTGTTACGAAAAGTATCTAACAATTGATCAAATTTTACTTTTATAGGTGAATAATATTCAAATTCTGTAGACGTTTCATTTTCAGCAAAAAAGGCAGCTCTTTTTTCTTCAAGTAACTGATGAAATTGATTTAAAAATGCTTTTTTTACATCTTCAATTTGATTTTTGAAAACTAAGGCTTTTTCATGGCCTACAAGAGTTGCCAATTCATCTACTAATTCTTCTAAAGAAAGTTTTTCGTAATCTTTAACTTCAATTTCTAAATCGGTATCAATAGAACCTTCTTCGCTTGATTCAGCCAAATGATTGTCTATTTCATCTTGTACGGAAACCGTTGTTTCTTCTTCTAATTTTTCCGAAATTGTTTCATTTTCAGTCACTTCCAAAACTTGACTTTCTAATTCAGTTTCTTCTGAAATTGGTGTTTGGTTTTCAATTGAAGTTGTTTCTTCTTGTCCATCTGCTTGTTGCAGGTTATCATTCAATTCTTCTAACATGTTTTAATGCTTAAGTTAAGGGCTCGAAGATACCAAAAGAGGTGGTAAATACAAAGAAATTGTAATAAAAATATCAAATTATATGTTATTTGTTCCAGATTAACCAAGCTTTTTCGGCCTGATTAAGTAACATTTCATGTCCGTTTTTTGTAACAGCACCTGCTTTTCTAGCTTTTTTTAAGAAAGTGGATTCTTCAGGATTATACACCAAATCAAAAGCAATGTGTTTAGAAGTAAATAAGGAATAATCTAATTTCGGAAATTCTGAAATATTTGGAAATGTGCCTAATGGGGTAGTATTAATAATTATTTGATATTCATTAAAAATAGCGGCATTAATTTCGTTGTAACCGATTTCATATTCTGATGGATTTCGAGATACAAAATCAAATTCAATATATAGTTTTTTTAAAGCGAAAGCTACTGCTTTACTGGCACCACCAGTTCCTAAAATTAATGCTTTTTTATGGTAACTTTTCAATAAGGGTTTAATTGATTTTTTAAAACCATAAAAATCGGTATTATATCCTTTAAGTTTTTTATTTTTGGATATTGTAATACAATTTACAGCTCCAATTTTCTTGGCATTTTTAGAAATTTTATCTAAAAATGGAAGAATAGATTCCTTGTAAGGAATAGTAACGTTTAGCCCAACTAAACCTTTAGTTTTGTCAATAATTTCAGTAAATTCTTTTATGTTTTGAATGTCATAATTTTCATATTCACAGTTGTGAAAATGATTATTAATAAATTTTTCGGAGAAGTATTTTTTAGAAAAAGAATAACTTATGTTTTTTCCAATAAGTCCAAACTTGCGCTGTTTCTTTTGTGATTTATGCTTCATTTCCGTTATGCTTTGTTAAATTTGGATTTGAATATTTTAATAAAAATTGGCAATACAGAAACCAAAACAATACCTAAAACTAATTTTTCAAAGTTGTTTTTCACTATTTCAAATTGTCCTAAAAAATAACCTAAAAGTGTAATTCCTGCTACCCAAAGTACAGCGCCTAAAATACAATTAAGAATATAATTTCTATATTTCATACTTCCAGCTCCTGCTACAAAGGGTGCAATTGTTCTTACAATAGGCACAAAACGAGCCATTATCACTGCTTTTCCTCCATTTTTTTCAAAGAAATCTTCCGTTTTTTCAATATATTCTCTTTTTAAGAAAAGTATTTTCTTTTTTTCTTTTATAAACTCACCAAATTTATGCCCAACAAAATAGTTTAAATTATCGCCTAATAATGCAGCTAAAATTAATAATGGAATAATGACTATTAAACTTAATTTTCCGGTAGTTGCAGCAATGACTCCAATGGCAAAAAGCATAGAATCACCAGGTAGTAATGGCATTATTACAAAACCAGTTTCAACAAAAACAACTAAAAATAAAATAAAATAAATTAGTGTATTGTATTGGTCAATTAATTGTGTAATTACGGTTAAGGGATCTTTTAAAAAATGCAATAAAAATTCGATAATTTCCATGAATTGGCTTATAAAGTATGTTTTTTAATACTATTTTGTACAGTTTCGCATTCCCAAACGTGTGGGAAAGCATCTTTTAGTATATAATTTTTATTAAAATCGGATGTTAATGCTGTCTCTAATGCTTCTATGGCGTTTGTTTCCTCTTCAATATTGTAAAACAAGCCTACTAAACGATATAAAATTTCGGCTTCATTTGTATATAATTCTTTAGCTTGATTTAAGATTTCAAACGCAGCATTTACTTCGCCTAAAACATATAATACATCACTCCAAAATAGGAAATTATCTAATGCTATATCGCCGTTTTCAAATGCTTTTCTGTAACCTTCTTCTGCTTCTTCAAAGAAATTTAAAAATTGATTGATAGTTGCATAACGTCTCCAATATAATGAATTTTCGCCATCAATTCCAATGGCTTTATTGATGTAATATAGCGATTTCTGATAGTTTTTTTGTTTGATGTAAAAATCGGTAATGGCTAACCAGGCTTTATCTAACAACGGATCTTCATGTACGGTTTTTAAATAAAAATTCAATGCTTGTTCTGAATTTCCAAGTTTTTCATAACATTTTCCAATTCTTAAATAAGCAAATGAAGTGGGATCATCTAATTCAATTGTTATTAAATAGCAATCTATAGCGTCTTGATAGTGCTGAAGTTTTTCTAATGATTTAGCTTTTTCTAAGAAAGCACCTAAAAATCTTTCATCAATAAGGCAGGCATAATCAAAGGCCCAAACGGCTTTTTCGTAATTTTTTATAGCATAAAATTGACGTCCAAGTTGATGCCAAGCCACTTCACTATAAGGGTTTTTCTCGATAAAATTTTCTAAATAGATTATTGCCTCTTGATTTTGGTCTAAAAAATCGAAACAATATACTACGTTGTATAAAGCAGAATAATCATCTTCATCATTTTCTAAACATAAAATGAAATTCTCTTTCGCTAGTTCCAAATTATCCATAAATAAATATTCCATACCAATCATTGAATATACATCGGCTTCATCATCTGTATAACGAAGCGCAATTTGCAAATGCTCTATGGCTTTTTCATGCTGATCTCTTTTAGAACAAATGTTGGCACGTTGAATAAAAACTTCCTCGTTTGTTGGTTCTAATAACGCGATTTCGTTTAAGATTTTTTCAGCTTGTTCAATTTTGTCATCGTAAATTAATAACTCAACGTGAACCAGTTTTAATCCAGTAGATTTTGGATGTTGCTCTAAACCCAATCGAAGTGCTTTTTTTGCTAAATTGGTTCGCCCCGTATCCATATAATGCAAAACAATATCTTCAAATTCTTCCGAATCAAAGAAAAAAACCTTGTTGGTTTTTAGCATCGATTCGAATTTAGAAAGCGATAATTTGTTTTCTTCCTCTTCTTCATTATGGCTCATATTCATAGCAACAACTTTTTAAAAGTTACAGTAATAAAATTACGTAATTTAATGCTATCAAATTCTTTGCCAAGTGTATCTTTTGAACAATTTAATTAACAAAAATTAAGTTCAAATACAGTTGTTAAGCAACACAGATTTGAGAAATTATATTAATTTTTAAGATTTCTTAAATCTGTGTTTAAAAAATAATATTTAGGTTTTAAAGATTCAAAGTATGAACCTCGTCCATAACGTCTAATAATAATTTACAACCTGCTTCAATTTCTTGATTGGAAATGGTTAATGGAGGTGTAATTCGGATGGCGGTTCCTTCAAATAGTAACCAAAATAAAATTAAACCGCGTTTGTGACATCGTAGAATAACTTCGTTTGTAATAGTTGCGTTTTTTGTCATTGCAGCTAACATTAATCCTTTTCCACGAACTTCTGTTATTAAAGGGTGAACCAATAATTTTCTGAAAAGAATTTCTTTTTCTAGTGTTTCAGCTATTAAATTCGTTTCAGTAATTTCTTGTAATGTAGCCAAACAAGCTGCAGCAATTACGGGATGTCCACCAAAAGTAGTGATATGACCTAACTTCGGATTATCGTATAATAAATCCATATGTGCTTCGGAAGCTACAAATGCGCCAACTGGCATGCCACCGCCCATTCCTTTTCCGATGACTAAAATATCTGGAATACAATCGTAATTTTCAAATCCGAATAATTTTCCGGTACGACCAAATCCGGGTTGAATTTCGTCTATAATTAACATCGCGCCAACTTCAGTACATCGCGCTCTAACTTTCTTTAAAAAATCGTTTTGAGGTTGAATAAATCCAGCG
>JBFYPW010000024.1:0-22000 GCA_041303115.1 Flavobacterium sp. | reverse complement strand
TCATAATTGGTTAATGTAACATAATACAACGGTAATTTGTGCATATTTTGCTCATGAAAATCGGTTTGCGAAAGCGCCTCAGTTAATTCTCTACCTCTATCTGTACGGAAATTAAAGAAAATTACCACATCATCAGGTTGTATCGTTTTTCCTTCTGTAGAAAATAAAGGCTGAATAAATTCGTCTGTTACGTTTTCATCATAACTTTTTTGAATACTTTCTGCCATATTTGATGTTGTTTTCCCAATACCACCGACTAACAAATCGTAAGCTAATTTTACACGTTCCCAACGTTTGTCTCTATCCATGGCGTAATATCTTCCAATCACTGATGCTAATTTTGCATTCGTGTTTAAAAGAAAATTCTGTAAATCTTGGATGTATTTTTTTCCTGATTTTGGATCTACATCTCGTCCATCGGTAAAAGCATGAACAAACATATTTGTTACACCATTTTCCTGAGCTGCTTCAATTAATCCACGTAAATGTGACGTATGAGAATGCACGCCACCATCTGAAACCAAACCTAAAAAATGAACGTTTTTATGATTTGTTTTTGCATAATTAAAGGCGTCAAGTAACGGTTTTTCATTTTTCAATGTATGATTTTTAACAGCTAAATTAATTTTAGCTAAATCTTGATACACAATTCGTCCCGCACCTAAATTCATATGCCCTACTTCTGAATTTCCCATTTGGCCTTCAGGCAAACCTACGTGAAGTCCGTCTGTGCGCAATTCGGCATTTGGATAGTTTTTATATAACGAATCTATAAATGGTGTATTGGCATTATCTATGGCTGAAACTTTAGGGTCTGGAGAATGTCCCCAACCATCTAAAATCATTAAAATTACTTTTTTGTTCATCAGTGTTGTATTTAAGATACGAAGTTACTGATTTTTTAAACGCCCATTTAAAAAAATTATTAACGAAAAGGTTTTCTGAAACTTTTAATCAATAAAAGGTATTGCTTTAAGATTTGAATACGTTTTTGGCTTGATTATAATCAATAAAATATCGAATACTTATAGAAAATGTATGATTTAAATCTTCATGATTAAATACTTTCTTAGTATTATAAACAAAATTCTTGTCTATTGTATTTTGAAAAATACCTGAAGTATTTCGGTATAAAAAAGACATTTGACTTCCTGGTGCAAACCACCAACTATATGACAAATCAAAGTTCCATAAATTTAAATTTTGGTTGGCATTATCCGTATAAGAATACGCTTCAGTATAACCATTTTCTAACAATTTATAGTACGAATTGTTTTCGGAAAACGACCAATAATGCCTAAGTTTTAAGCCAAAATTCATATTTGCAGTGATGGAATATTTACCTTCTAAACTCGTTTCTAAAGTTTGATTATCTCTTTTTGCGAAAACAATATCCTTTCCTACTTGATCAACTCGACCTAAGTCTTGATATTCGTTGTTAATGCTATTTCTATAAATTAAGGATAATTTATCGTTAAATCGAAATCTAGGACTAATATCTATTCCCCAATACCACCAACCTTTAGTTTCAGTAATTCCAATATTTGGATTGATGTCAAATGCAAATTTATTGTTGTAATTGGTAGAAATAAATCCCCACATACCATAATTTTTGGGGAAAATTACAAATCTTCCTTGGGCTTGTGGATTATAAAAATTATATCTTTCGAATGGATTTATATTGATTCCGATTCCTGCTGAATGATTTTTTTTATTGGTTAAATTTAAATTAATATTAAAATTTTGTTCTTGGAGATAGTTGGTCGCTTTATCGAATTGCGCAAACGTATTTAAACTTATTCTAAATGAATTTAATTTTTCTGTAGATTGCAGTAGTCTGTAATTCGCATTAGCGCTAATGGAATAATAATTGGTTTGAAAATTAACTCCTAAATCATTATTATCATAGTCTTTGGAAACATATTCTCCATTTACTGAAAATCTAATTTTTCCTGATGTTTCTCCAAATCCTAAATTAGCTGTAATTCCGTTTTTATTCTGCAAATTGGCATAATTATTTATATAACTATATTTTAAGGCGCCGTTTAAATTGTACGTATTTTTTTTTGTATTTAAATCAAAAGTTGTAGCGGTAACATTAGCATCTCTGAAGTTTCCGTTTCGAGTTACGTTTGTATTAATTAACGATACAGAAGAATTTCCATTAAAACGCTGATCTAAAACTAAAACATTATAATTGGCTAAGGGTTCAACCGTTTCTGTTCTTGTGTTTCCAGTGTTTATATCACGAATTACTACATCTGTTTTTTTGGTAACCGTATTTAAAAAACCAATTCCTAAACCGTCTTTAGTTCTACCCGAAACTTTAACGGCATTGACCAAATCTATTGTGTTAGGAAAATCTATGACTTCTTCTGTTTCTGAAGTTATTGGATATTTACTGGCACGTTGTCCAATTCTTCTCGAATAAAACAGACCTCCTTTATTAAACAAATCTGTTCCTTCTGTGAAAAACGGTCTGTTTTCATCAAATATTTGTTCGAAAGGACCTAAATTTAAAATTTTATTATCAAATCTGGTTTGACCGAAGTCAGGAATCAAAACCATATCTAAAGTAAATGCATCGGTTAAACCGTATTTTAAATCTAATCCACCTTTTAGTGTTCCGAATGATTTATCTTTACCTAAACTATTTAAATAAAAAGAAGAATAAGGTATCAAAAATAATCGTGTTGGTGTATTAATTTTTTCAATTCCCTTTAAAATTCCTGCCTGTTGTGTAAAAAATCCTTTTCTGTTATCTACCGGATTCCAAGTAAACATTTGTCGGTTTCTTCTCAATTCTCTAAAAAAGTTAATACCCCAAGTTTGTTTCTCTTCCTCAGAAAAACGAAGTGCAGCATATGGAATTTTCATTTCAACTACCCAACCAATATCTGTAATTTTAGCTTTACTTTCCCATATAGCATCCCAAGAAGTATCTTCGTTTTCTGTAGTTCTTACTAAATCCATTTGCCCATCAGAAGCACTAACAAAAAAACTAAATTCTTGCTGACCATCATTGAAACCATTTATAAACACTCCAAAAAAATCGGTAGCGCCAAAATTATCTCTTTCTGAAATTTCTTTTAAAATTTTATCCGGTTCATTATCATATAAAATAGCGCCTACATATATGGCATCATCATCGTAAAGTACTTTTACTTCTGTTCGAAGTTCCGGTAATTCTGGCTTTCCATTTTCTTGGTTAAACATAACAAAGTTTTTTGCAATTGGAACATTTTGCCAATCTACTTCATTAAGTGATGCGTCTATTTTAATAGGATTTTTTATTTTAACAGTACTAATTTCCTTTTTGTTGTTTACTGGCAAAAATGGATTTGATATTACTATTTCTTGAGCAAAAGAAAATTGAAATAATATAAGTATACTAAAAATTTTAAAACGATTCATGAAAATATTTTGTAATAAAATTTATTAGTATAACTATTGCCAAATTTGTTTCATTATCAATTGTTAATTTTTGAAATTAATTTTAATGTCTACTTATTTAAATATAAATATTTAAGCATAAATATTCAAACATAAAAAACTATATTACCGACAAAACGTTAAAAAATATCGTTAAAAAACACTAATTTATTTTTTTTATTCAAAATTACAATTATATTTGCCTGTGTTCGTTTTAAAAAACAACAACAAATACAATGCGTTATACATTTTTACCTTTTATTTTTTTAGGTTTCATATTGCTTTTTTCAGTTAACAAAAATCTGTTAAATACAACTTTTAAAACCAATGAATTTGCAACAAATGTTGTAAATCCAATTGCTATGGTAAAAAATGAAACAGATAATATTAAAGAGAAATCGGAATTGTTATATTGTGAGATTCAACCTGAAGGGTTTTCGTTACCTGAATTAGAAATTTTCACAAAAGCATTTGAAGGTTACACCGCTTTAGAAACGCAAGGGAAAATTAAAAATAATATTTTAACAATAATTGATTTTAGTTTGTCATCCACAAAAGAAAGAATGTGGGTGATTGATATGTTAAACAAAAAAGTAATTTTTCAAACGTTAGTTTCTCACGGTATAAAATCTGGAAAAGAATTTGCAAAATCGTTTTCGAACCAAAATGAATCTTATAAAAGTAGTTTAGGCTTTTATTTAACCGGTGAAACCTACATTGGAAAACATGGCATTTCTTTAAAATTAGACGGTTTAGAATTTGGGCTAAACGACAACGCAAGAGAAAGAGCTGTCGTAATTCATGGTGCAGAATATGTTTCTAAAAAATTAGCAAATAAACAAGGGTATTTAGGCAGAAGCCAAGGTTGTCCTGCAGTAGCTACTGCAATTGCTCCAAAATTAATTCAAACTATAAAGAATAAATCGGTGCTATTTATTTATCATCCTACAAGAATGTACGTTAATAAATCTAAATTAGCTTCTTAATTTATCGTACAATTTTTTATCTAAATCGTACATATCATCTCTAAATTGAAATCCCGCATCGTTTAACCAACTAGTCCAATATAATAAATGTACGTAGGTTGGCTCTTTAATTTTTATATAATAAGGTGCTTTATTTTTTTTAATTATAGTATCGATTTCATTTCCGTTTGCCCATCTTTCATTGTCTTGCTTTATTAGAATTTTTTTAGCCAAATCTACCGGATTTTGTACCCTAACACACCCCGAACTTAATGCTCTAAATGATAAATCGAAAAAATCCCTGTGATTGGTATCATGTAAATACACGGAGTGATGATTAGGAAAATTATATTTAACTACACCTAATGAGTTGTTATATCCATGATTTTGAACATATCTATAACTTGATGCTTTATCCGGATTCCAATTTGAGGGAGAAACAATATTATTTTTTGCGTTATAAATTAGAATTCTATTTCTTGTGAAATAACTTCTATTTGCTGCCGCTTCTATTGATAAATCTTCTTTAATTATTGTTGGCGGAACCGTCCAAGTCGGATTAAATACAAAATTAGACAACTTCGAATCTAAAATTGGTGTCATTCTTTTGGGTTTACCACAAACAATTTTATGCGTGGCTAATGTATCCTGATTTTTGATAAAATGTAATGAATATTCTGGTAAATTGATTAATACGTATTGCTCACCAAAATCTCTTATAAACCAGCGCCAACGTTCTAAATTGGCTAAAATTTGTGAACGTCGTGTTTCTACATTATAATTTAATGCTTTAATGGTGCCGTAACCAATAACTCCATCTGCTAATAAACCATGTCTTGCTTGAAATTTTTTTACGGCTTCAAACATTGAACGATCATAAATTGTGGAGTAATTTGTATTATTTTCCTCTAAATCCTTCCAATATACCAATCGTTTTTTAATTTCTTTAACTTCAATTGAAGTATCGTTATATTTTAACTTTACAGATTTATTTATTGAATCGAAATTACTTTCTGGCATTTTATCTATAAGAACTAACGCTTCTTTTAGCGAAGTATAAATTGGATGATTTGGTAATAAATTTTTTATTGAAGACGCTACTTTTTTTGAAGAAATTGCTGCTTTCAAATGTTTTTCCATAGAGAGCGGTTTATCAAATAAATCCCAATTTTCATATACCTCATCAGGATTTAATTTACCTCTATAATAGTGATTACAAAGTTTGTCATAGGTTTGAGTTAATAAAATATCATAGGCTAATTTTTCATCTAAAGTTAACGAATCCAACCTAACTTCTAATTGAAATATTTTATTAATGTTGTAATCTTGAGGGTTTAATCCTTCGTATTTAGATTTTTCTATTTGTACGATTAAATCTTCTCTATTTTCTGCATCGACCCATATTTCATGATTGCCAAAAGCTGCATAAATACGTTTAATACTATCTGATTTATCTGACAATATATCTTCAGGAATGGCGTGAATTGTAATTTTTCTAATGGTATCGTAATAATCTTCGCTTACAACAAATTCATCATCCTTAATGAGTTTGAAAGACCCAATAATAACAACAATTAATACTACACTGAACAGAAAAAACTTTTTCATTCAATCAAAATTTTTCAAATTTACAAAAAATAATGGTTTTATATGTGAAAAGCAAAAATGATTCCAAATTAAACATCAAAACATTTATACATTAAAAAATGTGAACCAATCTCAGGAATTTCAAACGAATCGCCTTTTTTAGTACATCCTAATTTTTCATAAAAAGGTACTGCCGATTCTCGAGCGTTAAACCAAAGTAATTCGACTTGAGTTGATTCAATAAAACTAAAAATCTCTTCAATCAACAACTTTCCAAAACCCATATTTTGATGCTCTTTTAGAATAGCCATTCCACGCAATTGCAATTGAGTTTTTATGTCGAATTTTTCATTGTTTGATGTAAAAACAGAAGCTACTCCTATTATATTATTTTCAATATATAATCCAAAATGAGTAGTATCAACTGCATCATCACCTAAAAAAGAGCACGTTTCAATAGGTTTTCCTTGTCTTAAGACGCTGCTTCTAACTGGAAAAGTATCTAAATAATTGATTTTCTTGATTGAAATTTTGTCCATAACGTATTATATATTAATAAATTACAAGATTGTTTTTTATATTTTTTATTATTTTTTTCAAAAAACTTGCAATTAATCGGTTTTTCATATTATATTTGCACTCACCAAAATAAAAATGCGAAAGTAGCTCAGTTGGTAGAGCGTCAGCCTTCCAAGCTGAATGTCGCGAGTTCGACCCTCGTCTTTCGCTCTAAAACTTATTGAATTTTAAAATTCTACCATGCGAAAGTAGCTCAGTTGGTAGAGCGTCAGCCTTCCAAGCTGAATGTCGCGAGTTCGACCCTCGTCTTTCGCTCTAAAGCCTCAAATTATTTTGAGGCTTTTTTATTTTAAATTACTTAAATCCGTTCCAGTTTCTAATTCAAATGACTCTTTTCCTTGCTGAAAAAGTCGTGCAGGCAAATCACCTTTTAAGGTAATTTTATTTCCAAACACTTCTAACCAACTTCCTTCTCTTAGTCCTAAAACCGATTGCGGATTATATTGATGAAATTCTTTTATTCTCGTTTCTCTCGTTTCACCCATATGTTGCAAACCTTCAATTGGATCTAAATAATGTGGATTTAAATTAAAAGAAACCAATCCTAACGTTCTAAAACTTGGCGGATATACAATAGGCATATCATTCGTCGTATTCATAGTTAAACCGCAAATATTACTTCCCGCACTTGTTCCTAAATAGGGCGTTCCACTTTCAACCGCTTTCTGAATGGCATCTAATAAATTGTACTTGTACAACATATCTACTAAAACAAACGTATTTCCTCCACCAGTAAAAATGGCTTCTGCGTTTTGTATCGCTTCAATTGGATTTTCAAACTGATGAATTCCTTTTACTTCAATATTTAATTGTTTAAAAAACGGTTTTACTTTTTCTGTATATTCATCGTGAGTAATCCCTCCTGGTCTTGCAAATGGAATAAATACTAAATTTGAAATACCCTTAAAATGTTCTTTCAAAACAGGCAATAAATAATCTAAATAGGTGCCGCCGAATACGGTAGAAGTGCTTGCTATAATTACTTTTTTCATATGCTTTACAAATTTTATTCTATTCTTAACAAAATTTTATATCGATTGTAATTTTGTTCTATTATTTTTACAAAAAATTAATTCATTCACTTATCAAAAAATATTTACAAATAGTTTTTATTCTTCTCTTTCAAATTGTAGTTTCACAAAACGATTCTATAATTAAAGGAAAAATCATTGTGGAAACCAACGACAATGAGGGCATAACTATTGTAAATATTTCTAACAAAACTAATACAATTTCTGGAAACGGCGGCTATTTTAAAATAAAAGCAAAAGTAAATGACACCATTATGTTTAGCGCCATTCATTTAGTTGGTAAAAAACACATCATTACAAAAAAAGATTTTGGTAAAGATTTACTTTTTATAAAATTAGATATTTATACCCGTCATATTAAAGAAATTATGGTTACGAATGCTGATGATATTACTGCGGAATCTTTAGGATTGGTCCCGAAAGGACAAAAAAAATACACGCCAGCAGAAAGACGTTTGAAAACCGCAGGTGATTTAAATGGGCAATTTGGCCTGAACACTGCTTTTAGTATTGACCCCTTATTAAACGCTATTTCTGGCAGAACCAAACAATTAAAGGCAGAATTAGAAGTAGAAAGAAAAGAGTTTTTACAATATAAAATAAATAGTAACTTTGATTCCGAATATATTATGAATCAATTACACATTCCAGAAGAATATGTACAAGGATTTGTTTTTTATATTGTAGAAGATGAAGAATTAAAAAACGCGGCTAAAGCGAAAAACAAAACGCTAATTTCTTTTCGAATGAGTGCGCTTGCAGTTGATTTTTTGAAATTGAAAAATTTACAACCCTATTATCCAAAACCTGTTGAACCAGAAAAAAATACAGAAGAAAATTCTATTCCAAAAACAGAATCAGAACCAAAAAAAAATGAATAAAAATAAGTTAAGTTTACTGATAATATTGTTTTCGTTTCTGAGTGCTTTTACTTTGCATAAATTTTATGTTGGGGTTTTTCAGATAGATTATTTTAAAGAAAAAAAAACAGTTCAAATTACTGCCAGATTATTTATCGACGATTTAGAAAAAGCGTTATATAAAAAACACAACAAACATTTTTACCTTACTACAAAAGATGAAATATCGGATGCAAACACTTATATCGCTAGTTATTTATCCGAAAAATTAAAAATTAAAATCAATAATAAAATTCAATCACTACAGTTTTTATATAAAGAACAAGAAGATAATATTGTAATTTGCTATTTGAAAATTCCTTTTAAAGATAACTTAAAAGAATTAGACATTTACAACAATGTTTTATCCGATATTTTTAATGAACAACAAAATTTAGTACATTTGAACATTAATGGTAACAAAAAAACAATTTTGTTTACTAATACAGAAACAAACCAAAAACTGAAATATAAATAATTATGAAAAAGCTAATTTTAATTGTTTTCTTATTTTTCGCGTCATTAACTGGCTTTGCACAAGAGGTCAAAAAAGAAGAAACAAAAAAAGAACCTCAAGGGCATACTGATATTAATAAATTCAGTCAAATGTATGCCGAAATGGCTACGCCTAATATGTTCAGAACGGCATCTGGTGCGCCAGGTCCTGCTTATTATCAACAACGTGCGGATTATAAAATTAATTTAGAATTAGACGACAAACTTTCCAAAATATATGGAAGTGAAACCGTTACGTATTATAACAATGCACCAGAATCTTTAGACTATTTATGGGTGCAATTGGATCAAAATATTGCCAGAAGAGACTCGCAAACACCTTTGATTGATTCTCAAACAATGCCACAAGCTACATCTGTAGAAAACTTTACAAAAACATATATGGGTAAAGGTTTTGATGGCGGATTTAACTTAGAATACGTTAAAGACGACAAAGGTAACGCAATGAAATATACCGTTAATAATACTATGATGCGTATTGATTTGCCAAAGCCTCTTAAAAAAGGAGAAAAAGTAGTTTTTTCAATCAAATGGTGGTACAACATTAACGATTATATGAAAGATGGCGGAAATGGTCGTTCTGGATACGAAGTGTTTCCTGATGGAAATAAGATTTATGTAATTGCACAATTTTATCCAAGAATGTGCGTATATAACGATGTTGAAGGCTGGCAAAATATGCAATTTTGGGGAAGAAGTGAATTTGCTTTAACTTTCGGAAATTACGATGTTAAAATTACCGTTCCAGCGGATCATATCTTAGATGGAACTGGTGTTTTACAAAACAGAAGTGAAGTCTATACTGCAGAACAAGAAAAAAGATGGCAATTAGCCGAAAATTCTTTTGATAAGCCTGTTATAATTGTTAATCAAGCAGAAGCAACTGCTGCAGAAAAAAGCTTCGCAACTACAAAAAAAACGTGGCATTTAAAAGCTGAAAATGTAAGAGATTTTGCCTTTTCAACTTCTCGTAAATTTATTTTAGATGCGATGGCGGTTCAAGTTGGAAATAGCAAACCTATGGCCATTTCTATGTATCCAAAAGAAGCCAATCCGCTTTGGGAAAACTTATCTACAAAAGCCGTAGCGCACACGTTAAAAACCTATTCAAAATACACATTCGAATATCCTTATCCTAAAGCCATTTCAGTTTCTGCTGAAGATCAAGGAATGGAATATCCAATGATTTGTTGGAATTACGGTCGTCCTGATGAAAACGGAAAAATAAGCGACCGAGTAAAATACGGCATGTTAGGCGTAATTATCCATGAAGTAGGTCATAACTTTTTCCCAATGATTGTAAATTCTGACGAAAGACAATGGACTTGGATGGACGAAGGTTTAAATACATTTTTAGAATATTTAACAGAACAAGAATTTGACAAAAATTTCCCAGCAGATAGAGGTCCAGCAAAATCTATTGTTCCTTATATGAAAGGAAACCAACAATTTTTAGAGCCAATTATGAGCCACGGTGATGTGGTTTATAATTTTGGAGCCAATGCTTACGGTAAACCTGCAACAGGATTAAATATTCTACGTGAAACGATTATGGGACACGAATTATTTGACCATGCATTTAAAACATATGCCAACCGTTGGAAATTTAAACACCCTACGCCAGAAGACTTTTTTAGAACAATGGAAGATGCATCTGCAGTTGATTTAGATTGGTTTTGGAAAGGTTGGTTCTACTCTACTGATGTTGTAGATTTAGGAATTAAAAACGTAAAACAATTTTATGTAACAGAAGACGCTTCTAAAGAAACTGCTGCAGCAGTGAACAGAAGAGGTAGAAGAATGCCAAACAGCGGGCCTATGATTTACTTAGTAAATAGTGAAAGTTCAGAATTGAAACCAGAATCAAAAACAGCACTTGAGACCGAAAAAGTAATTGCTTTAAATGATTATTTAAACAAAAATTATAGCGCAGAAGAAAAAGCCGCTTTAAAAAATCCAAAATACTTTTATGAGGTAGAATTTGACAAACCAGGAAGTTTAATGATGCCAATTATTGCTGAATTACAATTTGAAGACGGCACCTCTGAAACATATAAATTTCCAGTTCAAATTTGGAGAAGAAACAACACTACTGCAAAACGTGTTTTTGCAACAGAAAAAAAAGTAGTAAAAATTCAATTGGATCCAAAATTAGAAACAGCTGATATTGATGTAACCAATAATACTTGGCCAAAAGAAGCCGTTGTTGATAAATTTGAACAAATAGAAAAGAAATAAACTATTTTGAAATAAACAGATTGGAAATTCTTTTAAACCATTAAGGCATTAAGATAATTAAGATTGTTATAAACTTAATGAAACTTAATTTCTTAATGGTTTTTATTTTTTAACTAAAAAAAACACTAAGTTTTACTACATTTGTAATTCATAAAACACAAAACTATGTTTGGTATTGGCGGAGGCGAAATCTTTTTTATATTAATTGTTATTCTAATGCTTTTTGGATCAGATAAAATTCCAGAAATTGCAAGGGCATTGGGTAAAGGCATGGCGCAATTAAAAAATGCTACCAATGAAATTAAACATGAAATCCAAAAAGGCACAGAAGAAAACGGACTTGATTTAAAAAATTTAACAGGCGGCATTTCAGATGAAATTGCAAGTGCCAAAAAAAGTATGACAGAATATATCAATCCTGTTGAAATATCTAATCCAATTACCGAAATAAAAGAAGATATTGAAAACGCTACAGGACCTATAAAACGTCAAATGTAATGCTGGATTACGTAATACATTTAGATAAAAAATTATTTATATTTCTTAATAATTTAGGTTCTAAACCATTTGATGAAATATGGTTATTAGTTACCAAACAATTAAATTGGATTCCGTTTTTCCTAATTTTACTCTTTATTTTATATAAAAAATTAGGAACTAAAAAACTGGGAATAGCCATACTAACAGTTGCTGCATTAATTACGTTTACTAATGAAATTACCGATGTTATTAAATTTTCAGTACAACGCATTAGACCTTGTAATGATGATACATTAGCTGGCTTAATAAGAGTTGTGAAAGACAGCGACACCTTTAGTTATTTTTCTGGACACGCATCAAATTCAACAGCTTCTATGATGTTTGTATACTTAATTCTAAGAAGATATTACAAATACAGCTACTTGATTTTTCTGTATCCTTTAATTTTCGCCTACAGTAGAATTTATTTAGGACTACACTTTCCTTTAGATATTATTTCAGGATTTGTTTTTGGAGGCTTTACAGGGATTTTATTTTATTTCTTATTTGAAAAACTTTCTAATAAATTAACAACTCCTACAACACACGAGTAACCGTCAAGCCATCTCGGATAGGCAACAAAACAGTTTCTACACGAGAATCCTCATTAATAATTTTATTATAATCTAATAGAATTTGTGTACTTTTGTCGTTTGCTTTAACTTCTTCTAAAACTTTACCGCTCCACAATACATTATCGGATAAAATGATGCCGCCTTTATTCATTAACGGCACAATTAAATGAAAATAATTGATGTAATTTTCTTTATCGGCATCAATAAATACTAAATCAAATTTTTTGTTTAACGTTGGAATAATTTCAATGGCATCGCCAATATGCTGAATAATTTGATTGGAATACTCAGATAAATCAAAATATTTTTTTTGAATTTCCTCTAACTCTTCATTTATATCAATGGTATCTAATGTCCCGTTTTCTTGTAAACCTTCTGCCAAACATAAAGCGGCATAACCTGTATAAGTTCCAATTTCTAAAATAGATTTAGGATTAATTATTTTTGATAACATACTCAAAACTCTACCTTGAAAATGGCCACTAAGCATTCGTGGTTGCAAAATTTTCTGATGCGTTTCTTTATTCAATTGTACCAATAATTCTGGTTCTTGTTGCGAATGAGTGGCTACGTAATTTTCTAAATCTTCAGATATAAAGTGCATAATTTTTTAAAATTTCAAAGTACAAAAGTACAAAAAGCAATGGCAATGACAATATTAAAAAGCAATGGCAATAATAATGACAAAAATCAATAACAATAACAATGATAATGGCAATAGCAATGACAATATCAAAAAGTAATTATAATTAAGAAAATAAAATATTGAAATTAAAATCATCTGCAAAAAAGACGAAATTTTGAATTTTGATATTGTCATTGCTATTGCCAATGCTTTTTGTACTTTTGCCGTATGCAAGCAGAAAAAAAAGACATACGTGCCTTATCAAAAGAGCAATTACGAGATTTCTTTGTTACTAATGGCAATAAAGCGTTTCGTGGTAATCAAATTTACGAATGGTTGTGGAGTAAAAGTGCGCATTCATTTGAAAGCATGACCAATATTTCGAAAGAAACTCGCGCCATGTTAGAAGCCAATTTCGTAATTAATCATGTAAAAGTAGATACAATGCAACGCAGTGAAGACGGAACCGTAAAAAATGCGGTGCGTTTACACGATGATTTAATAGTTGAAAGTGTACTGATTCCAACCAAAACAAGAACTACTGCTTGTGTTTCGAGTCAGGTTGGATGTAGTTTAGATTGCAATTTTTGTGCTACTGCCCGATTAAAACGAATGAGAAATTTAACACCTGGTGAAATTTACGACCAAGTAGTAGCAATAGATAACGAGAGTAAATTGTATTACGACAGACCGCTTTCAAATATTGTTTTTATGGGAATGGGTGAACCATTAATGAATTACCCTAACGTAATGAAAGCAATTGATATGATTACGTCAAACGAAGGTTTAGGGATGTCGCCAAAAAGAATTACAGTTTCTACTTCTGGAGTTTCAAAAATGATTAAAAAAATGGCGGATGATGAAGTAAAATTTAATTTAGCAGTTTCTTTGCATTCTGCAATTGAAGCCACTCGAAACGAAATTATGCCATTTACTAAAAGTTTCCCATTAACTGAATTACGCGAATCATTAGAGTATTGGTATGCCAAAACAAAAAGCAAAATTACTTATGAATATGTAGTTTGGAAAGGTATTAATGACGACAAAGCCTCTATTGATGCCTTAGTTAAATTTTGTAAATATGTACCTTGTAAAGTAAACTTAATTGAGTATAACGCAATTGATGATGGCGAATTTCAACAAGCTAGTGAACAAGCTACAAAAGACTATATTGGTGCTTTAGAAAAAAACAATATTGTAGTAAAAGTAAGAAAAAGTAGAGGAAAAGATATAGATGCCGCTTGTGGTCAACTTGCTAATAAATCATAAAAAAAGAGAAGCATTGCTTCTCTTTTTTTATAAATATGTTCTCTATTAATTAATTACCAATAGTAATTGTATAAGAAACTCCATTGATTGTAAATACAGCTGTATTGTCACAAACTCCATTTCCGTAATCTAAAGTAGCAGTTACTCCATTTTTAACAAAAGTAATAACTCCAAAAACTAATAAAGGCTTATTTACTGCTAAACAACTCATTTTGGCTCTTAAAGGCGTAGTAATTGTTGCCGTTTGTACCGTTCCGTTTGGATGTGTAGTAGTCCAGTTTCCTGTGATTTTATAAATATTATCTGCGAAAATTTGAGTTGTGCTAAATCCTTCTACTAATTCTCTTGTTCTTGTTCCTACACGAGTATAAACATCTCCGTTTGGCATCGTAATGGTCATATCCAATAGCATAACTACGATAGGATGTGGCGCAGATGTTGCAGAAGCAGCTGTTAAAGAACGAGTAAATGTTTTTGTACCAACAAATTTAATATTGTTATGATAAAAATTATCAAATGTATAAGTTACCGTATGAGAAACCGCTGTTGGTTGAAAAACGAAACTAATAATAATTTTTCCTTTAACAATGTTCCCATTATTTAACGTACATCCTATTGTTCCAAAATCAATAGTTTTTGTCACTTGCGTTCCTGGGGCAACTGGTGTTCCAAAAGCTGGCACTCTTGTGATAGTAGCACAATTTGAAAATACCGAATTGTCATTATTTACACCTCTGTAAGAAATAGTACTTCCATTTACATCGTCAAATAATTGATCTGCAATATTTGATATGTCATCACTCGCCATATCAATTTTCGCATTTACTAAAGCGTCTTCCGAAGTTAACGTTTCCGGAGTAGTTTCATTCTCTTTTTCACAAGAAGTAAAGGCTACCAATACTATGATTGGAAATAAAAATTTTGCTATTTTATTCATCTTTAAAAATTTAATGTTCAGTTAATTAGACTCAAAAATATCAAAAAGGTTTAAAATAAAAAAATATTTTTCTAATCCTTTAATGTGTAGTATCTTTGAGCTAATGAAAATTACGGAGCAAATAAAAGAACCCATAGCCTACGAGATGGAACTTTTCGAGAAAAAGTTTCAATTGGCTATGTCTTCTAAAGTCGCCTTATTAAATCGTATTACGCATTATATAGTCAACCGAAAAGGAAAACAAATGCGACCAATGTTTGTGTTCTTAACCGCAAAAATGATTTCTGGAGGTACCGTAAATGACAGAACATATAGAGGTGCATCAGTCATTGAACTTATTCATACCGCAACTTTAGTACATGACGACGTTGTAGACGACAGCAATAAACGTCGTGGTTTTTTCTCAATAAATGCCCTTTGGAAAAATAAAATTGCTGTTTTAGTTGGTGATTTTTTACTTTCTAAAGGACTACTACTTTCTATAGATAATAACGATTTTGACTTACTAAAAATAATTTCTATAGCCGTAAGAGAAATGAGTGAAGGCGAATTACTTCAAATAGAAAAAGCCAGAAAATTAGATATTACGGAAGACATTTATTACGAAATTATTCGACAAAAAACAGCCACACTAATAGCTGCTTGTTGTTCGCTTGGTGCTTGTGCTGTAGCGCCAGATAAATCGAAAACAATTGAAAAAATGCGAAAGTTTGGCGAATTAATTGGCATGGCGTTTCAAATAAAAGATGATTTATTTGATTATACTGAAGATGCCATCGGAAAACCAACAGGCATTGACATCAAAGAACAAAAAATGACTTTACCACTTATTTACACGCTAAATAACTGTTCTTCAAAAGAAAAAAGTTGGGTGATTAATTCTATAAAAAATCACAATAAAGATAAAAAACGAGTAAAAGAAGTAATTGCCTTCGTAAAAAATCAGGGAGGTTTATCTTATGCCGAACATAAAATGATACAATTTCAACAAGAAGCACTTCTTCTTATCAAAGATTTTCCTGAATCTATATATAAAGATTCTCTTGTTTTAATGGTAAACTACGTTATTGATAGAAAGATTTAGTCAATAGCAAACGTAATGTCAAAATTCAATGACAATAAAAAAACAAAACCTATACAACCTTTTTTAAATCATTCTCGTCTATATTAATAGAAGCGCTTAAAATTTGATTTTGACATTGAAATTATCATTGACATTGAAACATGAAAGTAATCGCATTGCATAAAGAAGAAGCACAACTAATACGTGAAGCGATTACTAATAATCGCCAAGCACAACATTTGTTGTACACTAAATACGCTTCTAAAATGTTGAGTACGTGCAGACAATATATAAAAGATACGCATCATGCAGAAGATGTAATGATTACGGGTTTTATGAAAATGTTTACCAATTTGAAGAAATTTGAACACAAAGGCAGTTTTGAAGGTTGGATAAAACGCATTATGATTCATGAATGTATCGATTATTTACGAGTAAAGAAAAACAGTTTTAATCATAAAAACATTGAAGACGTAGTATATGCTGAAGCAGAAGACAATTACGAAATGGAAGGTGATTTTTCTGTAGATGATATTCAATTTTTAATAGACAATTTGCCCGATGGCTATAAAATGGTGTTTAATTTATTTGTGATAGAAGGATACAAACACAATGAAATTGCCAAATTATTACACATTTCAGAGGGTACATCAAAATCGCAATTATCACACGCAAAAAAAATGTTGCAATCTCAAATTACAATATTAAAAAATAAAGAAAATGGAACAAGATAATTTTAATAAAAACATACGAGAAAAATTCAATTTTCGGACAATTGAACCTACTGAAACGGCTTGGAACAAATTAGACGCAATGTTGACTCTTGCAGAAGAAAAAAAACAACCTAAAATCCTTTTTTGGTTAAGTATTGCAGCATCATTTCTTTTATTTACTGGTATAGGATATGTTTTCCTTCAACAAAACGAGAAAACTAAATTGATGCCTTCAACGGAAGAAATTGTTACATCAAAAGCTAGTTCAGAATCGGAAACGCACAAACAAAATACGAAAGAAAGTAATGTTTCATCAGAAAATGAATTGGCAAATAACGTCACAATTAGTACTACTTCAGAAACGAAAAAAAGGACCACTATCCATACCGCTCAAAAAGAAAGTTCTAAATTAGAAGTCTATGAAACGGCACTATTAAAACAAGAGGAAGTTGTTACTATAAACGAAATTAAAAAAGAAAGCAACAAACAAGAAAGTAAAGAATCAACTTATAATTACACCTCACCAGAAACGCTTTTAGCAGAAGTACAAGGACAAAAGAAACCAAGCAATATTGGTTCGTTTAAGTCTACTATACGAGTAAATCCAAACGATTTATTACAAGCTGTAGAATCAGAATTGGATCAAACCTTTAAAGAAAAAACCATCACAAAATTAAAACAAGCAAAATCCGTATTTGTAAACAGAAATTATAACTAGTCTTCGAGAACCTCAGCCAAATAAACCCCAACTAAAGTTGTCTGAGGACTCGAATACAACAAATTTAAAATAAAAACTAACTTTAAAACCCCCTAAATTATGCAAAAAATTATTTTGTACATCAGTATCGCATTACTAACCATAGTAAATAGCGTAGTAGCACAGGAAAAAACATTTGAACAAAAAGCAAAAGAAATTGCTGTTCAAATAAAAACTATTACCGAAGAAGAAAAAAGAGCCTTAAAAGCTGAGGTAGAAGCCTTAGACAAAGCAGTAGAATTAGGCAAAATGACAAAAGAAGAAGCGGCAACTTCAAAAGTAAAAATTGCAGAAGAACGTGCAAAAAATATAGAAACTAAAATTGCTGCACAAGAAAAGGCATTACGAGATTTAGTAAATGGTAATGTAAATGAGGAAGAATCAAATGATAGTTTGAAGAAAAACAGCTTTGCTATTCCTGGAGGTTTTAAAAGTAAAAACTATGACAAAAATAAATCCGAAAACAGAACCACTAGTCAAGCAGTATTCGCAGCGGGTTACAACAACTTAGTAACCAATAATATGGTAGCCAATTCTCAATTTGGTTATGGCCGTTCTGGTTTTTGGGAATGGGGTGTTACTTGGAATACACGTTTATCAAACAACAGTAATTTATTGCATTTAAAATATGGAGCTGGATTTATGTACAATCAACTTCACGCCACAGATAATAGAGTTTTTGCAGATATTAATAATCAAACCGTTTTAGTAGACGCTGGTGTGGAAACAAAAGCCAAAAGAACGTATTTTAAAAATGTGTATTTTGTGGTACCAATGCATTTAGAATTTGATTTTTCAAAAACTAAAATGGTGGATGACAAAAAAGTATTCAAATCGCATACAGGAGCACGTTTTGGAATTGGAGGTTTTGTGGGTGTAAATACCAATTCAAAACAATTTATTGAATACGAACAAAATGGGTATAAATTTAAAGAAAAACAAAAAGGCGATTTCAATGTTAACGATTTTACATACGGTGTAAGTACTTACATTGGTTACAGAGCTACTTCTTTATATTTAAAATACGACTTAAACCCAATATTTAAAAACAATCCAGTAGATCAAAACAATATTTCATTAGGTATTCGTTTTGATTGGAATTAAAAAATCAGCATAAAATTTGAGTTATAAAAATGCTTTTTTCAAAACCTATAAGGAAATTTCTTGTAGGTTTTTTTTATGTTTTTAATTATTGTATTTTTACAAGCTAAAACAAATTTGTTACATTGATATCTAAAGAAACCATAGAAAAAGTATTTGACCAAGCTCGTGTAGAGGAAGTCATTGGCGATTTCGTACAACTCAAACGTTCTGGAAGTAATATGAAAGGACTTTCGCCGTTTGTAAACGAAAAATCGCCTTCCTTTATGGTGTCGCCAGTGAAACAAATTTGGAAAGATTTTAGTTCTGGAAAAGGCGGAAATTCGGTTACTTTCTTAATGGAACACGAACATTTTACGTATCCAGAAGCCATTAAATATTTAGCAAACAAATACGGAATTGAAGTCGAAGAAACTATTGTTTCTAATGAAGATATAGAACAAGCGAACGAAAAAGAAAGTATGTATTTGGTCTCGGAATTTGCTCGAGATTATTTCCATAAAACGATGCTTAATACCGATGAAGGCCAAGCAATTGGTTTGTCTTATTTCAAAGAAAGAGGATTTACAAAAGACACTATAGAGAAGTTTCAATTGGGATATTCTCCTGATATATGGGATGCGTTTACCAAAGAAGCCTTAGGAAAAGCCTACAAATTAGAGTATTTAGAAAAAACAGGTTTAACCATCGTCAAACAAGAAGACGGAAAAACATTTGACCGATTTAAAGGTCGTGTAATGTTTCCTATTCAAAGTATGAGTGGTCGTGTTTTAGGATTTGGTGGTAGAATTTTAACTAACGATAAAAAAGCGGCGAAATATTTAAACTCACCAGAAAGCGAAATTTATCATAAAAGTAAAGTTTTATACGGAATTTTTCAAGCCAAACAAGCGATTGCCAAGCAAGACAATTGCTATTTGGTAGAAGGGTATACCGATGTAATTCAGTTCAATCAAAGTGGTATCGAAAATGTTGTTGCTTCTTCTGGAACGGCATTAACACCAGATCAAATTCGTTTAGTAAACCGATTAACCAATAATATTACCGTACTATTTGATGGTGATGCCGCAGGTTTACGCGCTTCTATCCGAGGAATTGATTTGATTTTGGAAGCAGGAATGAACGTTAAAGTTTGTAGTTTTCCTGATGGTGAAGACCCAGATAGTTTTGCTAAAAATAATTCCTATGAGGTTTTAAAACAATATTTAGACGAAAATTCAAAAGATTTTATTCAGTTTAAAGCTGATTTATTAGTTAAAGAAGCCAATAACGACCCTATTAAAAAAGCAGAATTAATTAGAGATATGGTAAATAGTATTTCTAAAATTTCTGACACTATTAAACGCGAAGTATATATTAAAGAATGTTCGCGCATTATGGATATTTCGGAAGACGTATTGTATAATACGTTAGCTCAAATGCTTAAGAAAGATATATCTGAAGCCAACAAAAAATATACCGAAGAGAAAAAAGCATTTGAAGTTCATAAAAACAATGAACAGTTACAACCAGAAAAGATTAATATTTTATACGAATTAGAACAAAAAATTATAGAAATATTATTAATTAACGGTTCTAAAACGGATGATTTTACTGAAACATTTTTATCAAAAGACGATGCAGGAAACATTGTAGAAGTAAAAGAAACCAACACGTATAAAGTATACGAAAAAATATATTTGGCACTTCAAGAAGACGAAATTGAGTTGTCAAACCCAATGTTTAAAACCATTTACTCAGACATAATAAATTACTACAATCAAAATATCGAATTTGAAATTGATAAATATATTTCGCAAACTTCGCCTGAAATAGCAAACAAAATCACTTCTATTTTAATGCTTGAAGAACGAGATATTTTACACAAATGGGAAAGCAGAAAAATTGTAGTAGAAGATAAAAATATTAATTTAGCACAAAGTGTTAATGAAACTATTTTATCTTACAGATGGTATTTGCTAAACAGTATTATTGAAGAAAATAAAAACAAAATTACTTCAGATGTTTCTATCGATAATTCAGAAATTCTCACCACTATTAAAGATTACTTATCGTTAACTTCAGTAATCGCAAAAAATTTAGGCCGGGTTTTAGTCCGATTTTAAACTAAATTTTAGTTTTTCAAAGATTTTGGAATTTCACAAACTGGAATGGGTTGCATTTTATGCTGGTTAATTCTATTTAATCGCTGGTAGATTTTAAAAACTTCCGCTTCTCTACCCACAAAGTTTTCAATAGTTTTTCCATTTTCCATTGCTTCCATCGCCCACTCTAACTCGTCATATGAAGCGCCTAATTGGTCTTCGTCGCTTCTATCATCACCGAAAAGTCCATCCGTTGGTTTAGCTACAATAATACTATCAGGTACACCCACAAATTTAGCCAATTGTCTTACTTCGCTTTTCATTAAATCGGCAATCGGACTTATATCTACGCCTCCATCACCATATTTTGTGTAAAATCCTACACCAAAATCTTCCACTTTATTTCCTGTTCCTGCCACTAAAAATCCGTGAATTCCTGCTAAATAATACAAAGTAGTCATTCGTAAACGCGCTCTGGTATTGGCTAAAGTTAATGACAACGCTGCTTCATTTTCACAAGTTGGTACGCTATTTTTAAACGTTTCAAAACTAGGAGTTAAATCCACTCTTTTGTTAGAAACATTAGGGAAACGCGATTTTAATTGATCAATATGTTCGTTGGCTCTATTTACGTGACTTTCTGCTTGATGAATTGGCATTTCCACACACAAAACAGGAAAACCCGTTTGTGCGCATAATGTTGAGGTTAAGGCGCTATCTATTCCTCCAGAAATTCCAATTACAAAACCTTTTACACCCGAATTTATAGCATAGGTTTTTAACCAGTTGACAATATGTGTTTGAATTCCTTCTAAATGCAACGTTGTGTTATTTGACATAATTTTAGTAAATAATATAGGTATATAATTATATATTTGCAGTTGAATAATTTTTGATAAAAATAGTAAATTTCATACGATGAAAAAATTAATATTCTTGCTAATTTCATTTTTTTGCTTCATTCAGTGTAAAAAAAATGATACTATTGAAATAGTAGACATTAAAAAATCAGTAGATTTAAATATCGAACGATTCGATAAATTATATGCTGCAGCTACTCCAAAAACATTACCTGAATTAAAAAATCAATATCCGTTTTTATTTCCAACG
>JBFYPW010000023.1:0-22341 GCA_041303115.1 Flavobacterium sp. | reverse complement strand
ATATAATTGATATTATAATTAATAATTATGAAGGTTTTTCAGAATATAAAAACAATTCAGATGTTTTAATGTTTGAAGACTTTATATCAAGTTATGATTATCTTAAAATGTATGAATTATTGAAAGAAAATGGATTGAAATTCAATAATGAATATTATATAATTACATATATGAATAGTGGTGAAAGTTATTTTAATATGAGTGAAATAGATAGTGAAAGTTTATTTGATACAATTCATAATGAATATATAATTGAGTGTAGAAACATTAAATTGGAAAGTATATTAGATTAAAAAAGAGTTTAACTTATGTTAAACTCTTTTTTAATTGTTTTGGTTTGATTTGGGAGGTTCTGGGAGGTCTTTATGTAAAAACAAAGAATATATATTGATTTCCAAAAATCATTGATTAGGTTGAATCTAAATGTTTTTTATTATAAAATCTAAATTACTTTCATACATCATTTGTTTTGTGTGATACAAAATAAAATCATCCTCTAACTTTTCTATTTTCTTGTAGTCAATTTTTAAAAGAGAACTTTGTTTATTTCTTTGACCAAAAAATTCAAGTATTATATTATTTATTAATTGAGGGACATAAATATTACTATCAGTTGAGGTAATGAATAAATGAAAATGAAGGTTCATTTCAATACTCTCACTAACAATTTTATTTTTATGTTGGGATTTAAAAAATTCCTCTGATGTTTCAAAAAAACAATAATACTTTACAAGTTTTTTTTCCAAATCTTTAATGTTTGTGAAAGGGTAAATTTGATTAACATATTTTTTTACTCCTAATCTAATATGTTTTTTTAGTTCCTTTAATGTGAAGTTTGGTTTGTTTCTGTTTTGTTGAATAACTAAATAATGAAGTTTAGATTTAGGTAAATTTTTGACTTCATTTAGAATTTGATTTTGATGAGGTTTTAATTCATAAGTTCTCATTATTAATCTTTATTTAATAGGACAATCATCAAACTAAAATTAATTAATTTGACAATTGAATAAGTGGTTGTTCTTTTACAGAGAACTAACTGAAAACCAATGTGATTTAGTTTAATCTTTCTATTTTAATTTTTAATTCCTCAATCTTTATTTTCAATTTAATCTTTTCCCTCTTATTAAAATCCTTCTCAATATTCAATTTCTCTCTATTTCTTTTAATTGTTTCCTCACATTTTTTAATCTTATTAAAATCAACCATTATTCTTATCTAATTTTTCTATAAATATTATTTCCATTAGATTTAATAAAGTTCTCTCTGGATATAAATGTAAGTTTTTATACTTGACAATTTCACCATCAATTGACTTTAATTCTCTTTGGATTTTTGACTTATTGATATTCAATAGTTTTATCATTGTTTGAATATCATATAATTTCTTACTTCCTTTTATAAACTCTACCATTTGATTTTAACTTATGTATTTTCTCCAATAATTGGTATTCTTTTACAAGATTTTCAATGTTTTCATCCTCCTCATCATTTTCAATTTCATCTTGAACCTCATCTTTTCCATTGATTATTTCATCAAATTCATCTTCAAGAGTTTTGTCTGAAACATTAGTTTCCTCATCAGGTAATTCTTGACTATACTTTTCTAATAGATATTTTAGAAAGGTTGTGTGTAAATGTGTTTTTTTCTTTTTCATAATCTTATATATTAATTTTTTTGAGTTGATTTGGTTCAACTTTAAATTATATATGAAAAAGGGATTTAGTTGTTTTAGAAACAATGGATTTTTTACAGAAAAAAAACACTTTTGTATAAACTTGTATGTACATTTTCATACAAAGAGAATAAAAAAAATATAAAAATGTTTCACTCTAATGTTTCACTCACAAAATAAAAAAACACCTTAACTTGTTGTTTTACAACTTGTTAAAGTGTTTCTTGTGGTGGTACCTCCAGGGATCGAACCAGGGACACACGGATTTTCAGTCCGTTGCTCTACCATCTGAGCTAAGGTACCTTGCGATTTTAGGTATTACTACCTTTTCATTGCGGGTGCAAATATAGAACCTATTTTATATTTTCCAAAACAATTATTAAAAAAAATCAATTTCGTACATTTGCATTTCTAATAATTAAATATGATACTTACAATTGATGTGGGCAATACAAATGTTAAAGTTGCTGTTTTTAAGCAGTTTAACATTATTGATACGTTTGTTTTCCAAAAAAATAATTTTCAAAATAATTTTCAAATAATTTTTAAAAAACATCCAAATCATACAAAAGCGGTACTGGCTTCCGTTTCAATACTGGATGAAATGGATAGTTTATGGTTGAAAAATCAGATTGAAGTAATTGAAATACATTCAGCATCGGTTTTTCCATTTAAAAATAAATATACAACTCCTGCTACTTTAGGAATTGATAGAAGAGTTTTAGCATCAGGCGCTGTATTGCAATATCCAAATCAGAATGTTTTAATTATTGATGCAGGAACTTGTGTAACATACGATTTCATTACTAATAAAAGTGAATATTTAGGAGGCGCTATTTCTCCTGGTCTTCGTTTGCGTTATCAAGCGCTTCATAATTATACAGCTAAGTTACCTTTATTAGAAAATAATTCGCCAAATAATTTTATTGGAAACAGCACAGATCAATCCATTCATTCGGGAGTCGTTAACGGGTTGTGTTATGAAATTGAAGGCTTTATTTCAAAATTTTCTGTTAAAAATGAACAATTTACAATAATTTTAACAGGCGGCGATGCTATTTTTTTGGCGAATCGATTAAAAAGCACCATATTTGCCGATGAAAATTTCTTATTAAAAAGTTTACATCAATTATACACTTATAGTTTACAAAATGATTAAAAAAATTGTCATATTACTTACGATATTACTTGCCAACTTCGGTTTTACACAAGAGAATACAGTTTCGCCATATTCTTTTTACGGAATTGGAAGCACTAGATTTAAAGGAACAAATGATTTTGTTAATATGGGTGGAATTTCTGTTTATTCAGATAGTACACATATTAATGTATTAAATCCAGCTTCATATTCAAACCAATTACTTACCACTTTTCAAGTGGGAATGACGTCTACTTTTTATAATCTAAGTACCGCTTCAGCTAAAGAACAAGCTAGAAAAACCACATTTGATTATGTGGTAATGAGTTTCCCTGTATCGAAAAAAGCAGGAGTTTCTGTTGGACTTTTACCTCATAGTGCTTTAGGTTACAGGCTAAAATCAGATACAAGATCAGTAGATGGTTTTACAAAACAATACCAAGGTAAAGGTGGCGTAAATAAAGTATTCCTTGGTGCGGGTTACAAATTAAGCCCAAAGTTTAGTGTGGGTATGGATTTTCAATATTTGTTTGGAATATTAAATACGCAATCCGACGTGTTAAATCAAACTATTATTTCTGGTTCAAGAGAAGTTAATGAGTCAACCGTTTCCGGAATAGCAATTAATACAGGATTAAATTTTAAAACGAAGTTTAATAGTAAGTTGGATTTCTTTTCAAGCGTAACCTATGCACCTGAAGCCAAGTTGAATTCTATTAATACTAGAAATGTTTCTAAAATATCAGCTTTGGCAAATGGTACAATTGTTCCTGCATCAGCAGATACGGAGGTTAATGTAGCCGATTCAAAATTAATTGTACCATCAAAATTAGTTTTAGGAGCCGGTTTAGGAAATAGAAAGTGGTTTTTAGGTGGAGATGTTGCATTTTCTGGATCAGGAAATCAAGTCAATCGTTTTGAAAATTATTCAAATGTATCATATGAAAATGCTGTAAAAGTTGCAATTGGAGGATTTTTTATACCAAAATTCGATTCATTTAATAATTATTTTCAAAGAGTTACTTACCGAGGTGGTTTCAAGTTTGAAAACACAGGGCTTGTAATTAATAACACAGCCATAAAAGATAAATCTGTTACTTTAGGGTTTGGATTGCCTATTTCTGGTACTTTTTCAAGTATGAATTTAGGTATCGAATATGGTTCAAGAGGAACAACAAGAAATAACTTAATTAAAGAAGATTATTTTTCAATAAATATTGGCTTGTTATTTAATGATAAATGGTTCAGAAAAACATTATATAATTAAAATAATGAGAAAAGGGGTTGGATATATTGCTTTTCTTTTAGCAATTTTGTTTTTGCAAAGTTGCGAAAGTAACCTAAAAGATGTTCAACGCATTTATAAAACATCATTTGTTCCTACAGGCGAAGCAGATTCAATTAATTTAAAATATACCGATTCTGGAAGAGTAAAATCCATCTTACAGAGTATAAAAATGATTGATTATTCAACTGCAAAAAATCCGTTTGTTGAATTTCCAAAATCTGTTTTAGTAACGCTTATTGATGCAAATGGAAATAAAACTACAGTTGTAGCAGACAAAGCCATTTCGTACAAAAAAACAGAAGTAATTGATTTGATTGGAAATGTAAAAATTCAAACCTATGATGGTAAAGTTTTAGTGACCAACCAATTGTATTTTGATCAAAAAAACGAATGGTTTTTTACAGAAGAAGCATTTACTTTTAAAGATGCTGACGGAAGTTATCTTCAAGGAATAGGAATTGATTTTAGTAAAGATTTTAAAATCTTTAACATGCAAAACAACAACGGAGAAGTTAATAACATGTAATACATAAACTATGAAATATTTTAAATACACCCAATACTTATATTTAATAGCGTCACTACTTTTTTTGATATCTGTAATCGATAAAGCAATCAATAAACAAGATTTTAATTTACAAGCAATTATTGCCATAGGATTCGCAATCATGTTTTTTGTGCGCCGCAGTTTTGTTAAAAAAATGGAAAACAACAAAAAAAACTTATAAAAAATCGATAATACTTTTTTATTATTAAATAGATAATTGTATTTTCGCCCTCTGAATAAAAAAAATCAATATAAAAATGGCAATTTTATCAAAAATTAGACAACGTTCTATCTTATTAGTTCTAATCATAGCATTAGCATTGTTTTCATTTGTATTAGCAGATGTAATTAAAAGCGGTGGATTTGACGGCGGTTCAAATACAATCGGTTCTGTTAATGGAACCAAATTTGAATACCAAGAATTCATGAATAAGGTAGCTAACACTCAAAAATCGCAACAAGGAGCTAGTAACACGCAAGCTTTAAATTCAGTTTGGGAACAAGAAGTTAGAAAAGTATTATTAACTGATCAATACGATAAAATTGGTTTATTATTAGGTAAAGAACAATTATTGGCGGTTATCAAAAACGACCCTCAATTGTCTAAAACACCTCAATTCTTAAATGCTGCAGGTAAATTTGATGATAAAAAATTTGCTGAATATATCAATTCTTTACAAAGTGCTCCAGATCAAACCCAATGGAACAGCTGGAAAGCTTATGAAGTGCAAATTGAAGATTTTGCTAAAGAGCAAATATATAATACGTTGATTAAATCAAGTGTATATACTACAAAAGCAGAAGGAAAATTAAAATACGAAAGAGACAATAATAAAGTTGATTTTGATTATGTAGCGTTAGCATTTTCTACAGTTAGTGACGACCAAGTTAAGGTAACTGACGAGGAAATTATGGCTTATATGAAGAAAAATCCTAAAAAATTCAAATCAGACAATACTAGATCTGTTGAATATGTATTAGTTGAAAACAAACCATCTGCAGCTGATGAAGCCGTAATGAAATCTAAAATGGATGGATTTCTAAATGGTAAAATTGAATTCAAAAACGGTGTAAACGACACTATTGATTCATTTCGTGCAGCAACAAATGTGGCCGATTATGTAAATAAATATTCAGAAGTTAAATTTGATTCTACGTATTTAGCTAAAAAGGATATTAACCCTCAATTTGCAGAACAATTATATGCCTTAGCACCAGGACAAGTTTTTGGACCTTATACAGATAATGGCTATTCAAAATTATCAAGAGTAGCAGGTAGAAAATCTGGCGCTACAGCAAAAGTTAGTCATATTTTAATTGCATATAAAGGCGCTATGCAAGCCGCTCCAACCGTTAAATTAACTAAAGAAGAAGCTAAAGCTAAAGCAGAAGGTTTATTGGCACAAGTTAATGCAAATCCTTCAAGTATGGCCATGTTGGCTATGGTTAATTCTGACGACCAGGGTTCAAAACAAAACGGCGGAGTGTATGATAATGTGGCTCCAAAACAAATGGTTAAACCTTTTGACGATTTCTTATTTGGAAATCCAGTTGGGAAAACAGGCGTTGTAGAAACTGATTTTGGTTTCCACGTAATGAAAGTGGATGGAAAAAATGATGCGGTTTTATTAGCTACAGTTGCTTTAAAAATTCAACCATCAGAACAAACAGAAGAAGTAAATTATAACAAAGCATTAAAACTAGAATCTGATGCTACGGCAAGTGGTTTTGAAAAAGCAGCAAAAAAAGCAGGTTTAAAAATCGCCCCAGTAACAAGCGTAAAAGCTTATGATGAAAATGTGGCAAATTTAGGTTTACAAAGACAAATTGTAACTTGGGCATTTAAAGATGATACAAATATTAATGATGTAAAACGTTTTGATATTGCGAATCAGGGATTTGCAATTGTAAAATTAAAATCGAAAAATGATGAAGGTCTTTTACCTTTAGAATTAGCAAAACAGCAAGTTGAACCATTAATTAAAAATGAGAAAAAAGCTGTAATTCTTAAAAAGAAAATGACAGGTACAACTTTAGAAGCAATTTCAAAATCTACAGGTTCTACTATTGCACCTGCTGTCGGAGCTACTATGGCATCTCCAGTAATTCCTAATTTAGGTTATGAACCAAAAGTGGTAGGAACTGCATTAGGTTTAGCTTCAGGAAAAACATCTAAAGTAATTGAAGGAAATTCAGGATTATTTATGGTAAGAACCAAAACACTTACTAAAGCGCCTGTTGTAAAAGATTTTAAAACACAAATTGATCAGTTAAACCAACAAACAAAAGGTTCTGCTCCGTATAGAGTTGTTCAAGGATTAAAAGATAAAGCTAAAATTGAAGACAATAGAGCTAATTTCTAATAAATACATCTTAAATAAAAAAAAGGGCTGATTATATCAGCCCTTTTTTTATTTTTGTAAAAAGTAAATATGACACTATTTCAATCATTATATAACATATTTGGTAATTTTACTGATAACAATACAAAAGATAAGGTTTTAAACGAATCGTCAAAAATGAAAAAATTTTTAATAGTAGGTTTAGGTAATATAGGAGCAGAGTATGTTAATACTAGGCACAATATTGGATTTAAAGTTTTAGATTATTTTGCCAATCAAGAAAGTATCTCTTTTCAAACCCAAAAATTAGGCGATGTAACTGAATTTAAAATAAAAGGTCGAACAGCCATTTTACTTAAACCAAACACGTTTATGAACTTAAGTGGAAAAGCGGTTAAATATTGGATGGAAAAAGAAAAAATTGAGAAAAATAATTTATTAATTATTACTGACGATTTAAATTTATCCTTTGGAAGTATTCGAATTAAAACAAAAGGCTCTGACGGGGGGCATAATGGTCTTAAAAACATACAACTTTTATTGAATTCCACAGAATATCCACGCTTTCGATTTGGAATTAGTGATGCGTTCAAAAAAGGCAAACAAGTAGATTACGTTTTAGGCGAATGGTCTACCGAAGAAAAAGAAGCTATGAAAGAAAGATTAAGTATTTCTTCTGAAATAATAAAATCGTTTGTTTTAGCTGGATTAAATACTACAATGAATGCATATAATGGTAAATAAATAATCTCATTTCTTTGCTTTAATATTATAAAATAATTATTATTTTGTTATATTTGTTTCTCTTTAAACCAAATTCTTAAATAAAATGAAAAAAATTACTTTAGTCCTTTCGTTTTTAATTTGCTTCAGTACAATTGCTTTTGCTCAAATTGAAAAGAAAGAAAAAACTGTTTTCGGTAAAAAAATTAATCCTGAATTTATTTCACCTTCTGGGCATGTAAGATGTGTGTCTACTGAATATGATCAGTATTTAAGGGAACAGAATCCAAAAACAGAATCCGTAGCCCTTTTTGAAAAATGGATGGATAAAAAAATTAAAGAACAAAAATCTTTACAAGAAGTCGCGTCTCAAAGTGGAGGCATAATTTATATTCCTGTAGTAGTTCACGTAATTCATAATGGAGACGGTTATGGATTAGGTGAAAATATTACTGATGAACAAGTTCAGTCTCAAATTACTGTAATGAATCAAGATTACAGAAAATTAACAGGAACTCCTGGGTTTAATACAAATTCAGTTGGAGCAGATACTCAAGTAGAATTTGTTTTAGCTAAAGTAGATCCAAATGGAAATCCTACTAATGGTATAAATAGAGTGAATTTATGTCAAGCGTCATGGTCTACAACTGCAATAAATTCAACTGTAAAGCCTACCACAATTTGGGATCCTACTCAGTATATGAATATGTGGTCTGTTAATTTTACGGATAGTACATTATTAGGTTATGCACAATTCCCTGAATCTAATTTAGGTGGAATGGCTACAACAGCACAAAACCCAACCACAGATGGAGTTGTGGCAAATTATACAACCTTTGGTAGTTCTGCTTTAGCTAGTGGTAATTTTTCTCCACCGTATGATAAAGGAAGAACGATGACACATGAAGTTGGTCATTTTTTAGGATTAAGACATATTTGGGGAGATAATTCGGCATGTCCTGCAACTAACACTGCTTTAGACAAAGATTTTGTTGCTGATACACCTGCAGCAAATTCAGCTAATTTCGATTGTCCTACCGGAACTAATAGTTGCCCTTCAAATCCTGGTAATGATATGATTGAAAATTACATGGATTATACGGATGATTCATGTATGAATATTTTCACTTTAGGACAAAAAGATAGAATAACTACCGTTTTAAATAATTCTCCTAGAAGATCTACCTTAAAAACTTCTGTAAAAGATGTTGCTATTCCATTATTTGCTAATGATGCCGAAGTTAAAATTGAAAATTTATGTAGTACTACATCAGCAACTTGTACAAATACTAACCCTGCATCACCTTCAAAAAATGTTTTACTTTACAATAGAGGTACCTCTAACTTAACAGCTGCAACATTAAGTTATAATTTTAACGGAGGAACAAATTATACTCAAAACTGGACTGGAAATTTAGCACCAAATAAATACGCTGTAGTTACCTTAACAAACTCAACATCTAACGGATCATTAACAGTAACGGTTTTAACTGCTAATGGTGTAACAGACCAACGAGCATCGAATAATGTGGCTACAAAAACGTTTGGTTCTGTATTATCTTATGCTAATGCAACTACGTTTACCTTTACTCTTATTGGTGATTCTTATGGTACTGAAACTACATGGTCTTTAAAAAATCAAGCTGGTACAACATTATATAGTGGAGGGCCATATTCAGATATTGCTACTGGTACTCAAACATTAGTTGATGCTGCAGTTTGGACATTACCTGCAAATGGGTGCTATTATTTAACCGTAAACGATTCATATGGTGATGGCTTATATGATGGTGTAAGCCAAGGTTCATATACTATTACCGCTGGAACTACAACTGTTGTAAATGTAACTGATTTTGTTGTTTTAGGAAATCCAGCCAATACGCTAGTTTCTAGACAAAGTTATTTTACAAATAATGCAGCATTAGAATCTGATTCTTTTGAATTATTTGATTCAGTTTCTTTATATCCAAATCCAGCAAAAGATAGAGTTACAATTTCTATACCTCAAGGTATAGATATAACAGGAAATTTTGATGTGTATAATGCAATAGGTCAAAAAATTACTTCTAAAAATGTAACTACTGAAAACGATTTGACAATTAATACAAATAATTATCAAGCGGGAATGTATTTTATTAATTTAACAATTGGAGAATACTCAAAAACGTTACGTTTTATAAAAGAGTAATTTTTAATATTTTTTCATAAAAAGGATTGGTTTTTGCCAATCCTTTTTATTTTTGCATAAATATATAATTGACTTTGAAAATATATCAATCTCTTAACGAATTTAAGCCATCTAGAAAAACAATAGTAACACTAGGTACATTTGACGGAGTTCATTTGGGACATAACGTTATTTTGGATAAAATTTGTAAGACAGCCAAGCAAGAAAATTTAGAAAGTGTATTGCTCACATTTTTTCCTCATCCGCGATTAATCGTTTCTAACGATTCGGAAATAAAAATGTTAAATACAATGGCTGAAAAAGCTATCCTTTTAGAACAAAAAGGCATTCAAAATTTTATAATTCATCCATTTGATAAGTTGTTTTCTGAATTATCCCCAAGAGAATTCGTGGAACAAGTATTAATAAAACAACTCAATATTCAGAAAATCATTATTGGATATGACCATAAATTTGGAAAAAATAGAGCGGCAGATTTTAATGATTTAATCGCTTTTGGTAAAGAGTTTGGTTTTGAAGTAGAAGAAATCTCAGCAAAACAAATAAATGAGGTTTCCGTAAGTTCTACAAAAATTAGAAATTCACTTTTAGAAGGCAATATTTCATTAGCGAACGCCTATCTTGGATATTCGTATATGTTGTCAGGAATCGTTGTAAAAGGCAATCAATTAGGAAGAACAATTGGGTTTCCAACAGCAAATATTGAGATTTCAGAAAACTATAAACTAATCCCTAAAAATGGGGTTTATATAGTATCTGCAATTTTGAATAATCAAACTATTTTTGGGATGATGAATATCGGAATTAAACCTACTTTAGGCGATAATGTTCCGACAATTGAAGTACATTTATTAAATTTTTCAGAAGATATTTATGGTCAAAAAATTCAAGTAAATGTTATTGAGCGACTTAGAGACGAACAAAAATTCGAATCTTTCGAAGCGCTTAAATCGCAATTAGAAATTGATAAAACAAATACACTTGACTATTTTAAAAATTCGAACTCGTAACTAATTAATTTACAAGATTGTCTGTTTTTTAAAACCACGTCTTCCTTATCTAAATTAATAAAAACTTAGCGCATAAATTTTTTCTTCAAATGTAAATTAGTACTTTTGAGGCATTAATTTATGATTTTATGAGTCTTACCAAACATAACTGGACGAAAGAAGAAATAATTGCTATTTACAATAAACCATTAATGGATTTGTTGTTTGAAGCAGCTTCAATTCACAGAGAACATCACGATCCTAATACGGTTCAAGTGTCTACACTTTTATCTATAAAAACTGGTGGTTGCCCTGAAGATTGTGGGTATTGTCCGCAAGCGGCAAGATATCATACCGATATTGAAGGAAATGACTTAATGTCTGTTTCACAAGTAAAAGCACAAGCCTTAAGAGCAAAATCTTCGGGTTCTTCTCGCGTTTGTATGGGTGCAGCTTGGCGAAATGTTAAAGATGGTCCAGAATTTGATCAAGTATTAGAAATGGTTCGTACCATTAATAAATTAGATATGGAAGTTTGTTGTACTTTAGGTATGATAACAGAAAATCAAGCACATCGTTTGGCAGAAGCCGGTTTGTATGCTTACAATCACAATTTAGATTCATCAGAAGAATATTATAAAGAAGTTATTTCAACTCGAGGTTTTGAGGACAGACTTGAAACTATTGAAAACGTTAGAAAAACTAATGTTACGGTGTGTAGTGGTGGAATTATTGGAATGGGTGAAAGTATTGAAGATAGAGCCGGTATGTTAGTAGCGCTTTCTACCTTGAATCCACAACCAGAATCGGTGCCAATTAATGCACTAGTAGCTGTTGAGGGCACACCATTAGAAGATGAAAAACCGGTTGAAATATGGGAAATGATTCGTATGGTTGCTACAACAAGAATTGTAATGCCTGAAACACAAGTAAGATTATCCGCAGGAAGAACCAATATGAGTAGAGAAGGACAAGCGATGTGTTTCTTTGCTGGCGCGAATTCTATTTTTGCAGGAGATAAATTGCTTACCACACCAAATCCAGATGTAAATGAAGATATGAAAATGTTTGAAATGCTTGGATTAAATCCGCAAAAACCATTCATTAAAAAAATGCAACCTGAAACAGTAGAAGCACAAGATTCTAAATTTGAAGCCTTAGGTGAAAAACCAAAATGGAGTCGACCAGAACATAAAATTGAAAGAAATTTAGAAGCTTCTGGAAAAAAGTAAGCGTTAAATTCTAAAGAAATATAAAATCCCATATCTGAAAAGGTATGGGATTTTTTAATTATCTGTAAAAAATTTACTGCGTTACAATTTGCAAGGTTTCGCGGCTTATTTGTTTGACTAAAACGGTTTTGTCTTTTTCAATTACTTCTGCAGAAATGGCATCAAAATGACGAATGGTATATAAAGAAACATTCTCATTATAGGAAACTTTGAATTTTTTTGATAAAATGGTTTTCAAATCTTTAAATTTATCAAAGTTGTCCTCAATACAAACTGAAAAACTAATAGCTGTGTTTTGAATTAAACTCACTTTAATTTTATGTTTATGAAATAAAGCGAAAATTTCACTAATATTTTCTTCCATAATAAATGAAAAATCAATAGAAGAAAGCGATACTAAAATTTGATTTTTCTTTACAATAAAACAAGATGTTTTAGGTTCTAAATCTACGCCAGTACCCACTTTTGTTCCTGGTAGTGTTGGATTTATAAATGATTTTACATAAAGCGGAATTTCTTTTTTCTGTAATGGTTGTAACGTTTTTGGATGAATCACGCTGGCACCATAAAAAGCCAATTCTATCGCTTCTCTATATGAAATTTGATTCAGCAACACAGCATTTTCAAAATACCTTGGATCGGCATTTAAAACACCCGGAACGTCTTTCCAAATAGTTACACTTTCAGCTCCTAAGCAGTAAGCAAAAATGGCAGCGGTATAATCCGATCCTTCACGACCTAAAGTGGTGGTAAAGTTGTTTTCGTCTGCACCAATAAACCCTTGTGTAATAAATAACGATTTTTTTCTATTTATTTTAGATATCAATTTTTGAGTGTATTCCCAATTTACATTAGCATCTCGATAATTCGCGTCGGTTTTAATATAATTACGTACATCTAACCATTGGTTTGTAATTCCTGCAGCATTTAAATAATGACTCACAATAGTGGTAGAAACCATTTCTCCAATACTTATTATCTGATCGTACACAAAAGGATAATTTGGCGATTTATTGCTTCTAACAAAATATTCTAAATCATCAAAATGCGTATTTACGTCAAAAAATACTTCGTGCTCCTCATCGTCAAATAAATCTAATAAAATTTGATTGTGATATTTTCTGATGTCTTGTAAAGAAGCATATAATTCGTTCGATTTTTCAAAGTAATTTTTAATTACTACTTCAAGCGCATTTGTAGTCTTTCCCATAGCGGAAATCACTAACATTACATCTTCGTAACCAACGGTTTGTAATACATTTAATACGTTTTTTATTCCTGCAGCATCTTTTACAGAAGCGCCCCCAAATTTAAATATTTTCATAGTGTATCAATTACAATATTAAAATTTCAAATTCAAAATTTCAAATTCAAAATTTATAATAGTTAATAATTAGTTGTTTTTTCTATATTATTTATAAATGTGTTTATTCCTATTTCATCCATGTGTACCACGCGCCAATCATTTAAAACCGAAGCGCCACTTTTTTTGTAAAATTCTATAGCGGGTGTGTTCCAATCTAACACGTTCCATTCTATTCGCCTTACGTTATCTTTTTTGCCTTGTTTAATAACTTCGGTGTATAATGCAAATCCAGCGCCAGTTCCTCTGTTTTTTTCTCTAACTATTAAATCTTCTAAATGAATGGTTTTTCCCTTCCAAGTTGAAAATCGATAGTAATACAAAGCTACACCAATAATTTCATTTTGTACTTCTGCTACAAAAGTATAATATAAAGGATGTTCAGAAAAGCCATCTCGTATTAAATCTTCTACAGTTACAACAACCGCATTTGGTTCTTTTTCAAAAATAGCTAATTCTTTAATTAAAGCCAAAACTTCTGGCATATCTTCTGGGATTCCTTTTCTTATAATCATTTTTTTTGAAGCTATTTCCTGCTTTCCACTATATCTTTTTATTTTATATTGCCTTCGAAAACCTCAGTCAACATAAAATAAAAAGGATGCCGTTGCAATCAGGGCTATTTTACATCCGTTTTCAATACATTCTTCTGCAAAAATACATATACACAAACAACTTTCTAAATTAATTTCGCATTATCACAAAAATAACGATATTTGTGCAACAATTCAACTCAATCGATTTCGTAATGGAACAGAGCAACAAAACCTTAGGTGAATACATCATCGAAAATCAAAATGCATTTCAATATTCGTCTGGCGAATTATCCCGAATTATCAACTCCATCCGTTTAGCAGCAAAAGTAGTCAACTACAAAGTAAACAAAGCAGGTTTAGTAGATATTGTTGGTGCCGCTGGAGATCAAAACATTCAAGGTGAAGACCAACAAAAACTGGATGTTTATGCCAATGAAGTTTTTATTCAAACATTAATAAACCGAGAAATTGTTTGCGGAATTGCGTCTGAAGAAAATGACGATTTTATAACCGTAGCGGGTTCAGACAAAAGTCATAATAACAAGTATGTGGTATTAATGGATCCGCTTGACGGCTCTTCAAATATTGATGTTAACGTATCTGTTGGAACAATTTTTTCAGTGTACAGAAGAATTACACCAGTTGGCACGCCAGTAACTTTAGAAGATTTTTTACAACCAGGAATCAATCAAGTAGCGGCTGGGTATGTTATTTATGGTACATCAACTATGTTAGTATATACCACAGGACACGGCGTTAACGGATTTACCTTAAACCCAGCTATCGGAACATTTTATTTGTCGCATCCCAACATGAAATTTCCAGAAAACGGTAGCATTTATTCCATAAACGAAGGAAATTATGTGCATTTTCCTCAAGGGGTTAAAAATTACATAAAATATTGCCAATTAGAAGAAAACGACCGACCATATACTTCAAGATATATAGGAAGTTTAGTATCCGATTTTCATAGAAATATGATAAAAGGCGGCATTTATATTTATCCAACAAGTTCTAAAGCGCCTAAAGGTAAATTACGTTTGTTATACGAATGCAATCCAATGGCATTTATTGCCGAACAAGCAGGAGGAAAGTCTTCTGACGGCTTTGGAAGAACTATGGAAATTATCCCAACCGAATTGCATCAACGCGTGCCGTTTTTCTGCGGGGTAAAAAGTATGGTGGAAAAAGCCGAGGAATTTATGGAACAAGCAAAATAAAATTACAAAGCGGCAGAATTGTCGCTTTTTTATTTCCTAAAAATTCTGTAAGTTTGAAAAACCTTTTAAATGAAATGGTATGCAAGAATTTTTAATATATTTCAATATGGGATTAAAGCATGTGTTAGATATCACGGCTTATGACCATGTAGTTTTTCTAATTGCGTTACTAATTCCATACACGTTTAAAGATTGGAAACGCGTGTTTTTATTAGTAAGTTTGTTTACTTTAGGGCATACTTTTGCCTTAATTTTATCTGTTTTTGGAATAGTTTCTATATCGGTAACAGTAGTGGAATTTCTTATTCCTATTACAATATTAATTACAGCTTTATATCATTTATTCACAGCAGGTAAATCGGCAAAAAAAGATACTGTAACTTTTGTAGCAATAGTAACGGTTTGCTTTGGATTAATTCACGGACTTGGATTCTCAAATTATTTTAATACCATAATGATAGGTTCAGGAATGACTAAGTTAGTTCCTTTATTAGAATTTGCTTTAGGAATAGAAGTCGCTCAACTAATAGTGGTTCTTGCTGTATTACTTCTTGCTTATATTGTTCAAACTTTTTTTCGTTTTTCAAAAAGAGATTGGGCTTTGGTATTGTCAGGATGTATAATTGGTGTAGTTTTGCCAATGGTATTACAAAGCGAAATTTTTAAGTAAAAGAAACCTATTTCCTTTTACCCTAAACCCTTCACCTAAACAATGAAAGAAAAGAAAAAATTAAAATACGATTTAGCCTATTTACGCATCGCATCAGAATGGGGGAAGTTGTCCTATTGCAAACGCAAACAAGTTGGAGCGATTATTGTTAGAGATAAAATGATAATTTCTGACGGCTACAATGGCACACCAAGCGGCTTTGAAAATTGTTGCGAAGATGAAGAGAATTTAACCAAATGGTATGTGCTTCACGCAGAGGCAAATGCTATTTTAAAAGTAGCACGTTCTACACAATCTTGTGAAGGCGCTACTTTGTATATCACCCTTTCACCTTGTAAAGAATGTAGCAAATTAATTCATCAATCCGGTATAAAACGAGTGGTGTATTTAGATGAATACAAAGACACTTCTGGTGTAGATTTTTTAAGAAAAGCAGGTGTAGAAGCCGAACATTTGCAAGAAATTTATGAGTAAACATCAAAATAAATTTTATATTTATATACCAATAATCATCGCCTTGTCCTTTGCGGGTGGAATGCTATTGGGAAGTAAATTAGATGTTTTACAACAAACTAACTTAGGTTCAAAATCTGCAGGAAAATTAAAGCTTAATAAATTACTTGATTTTATTGATAAAGAATATGTAGATGAAATAAATACCGATTCCATTGTAGATTTAACAGTTTCCGGAATTTTAAAAAACCTCGATCCACATTCTATTTACATCCCAAAAGAACAATTGGCCGCTGTAAATGAAAGTATGGAAGGGAATTTTGTTGGCATTGGCGTAAATTTTTATATGTATAAAGATACGTTAACGGTTATTAAACCCATTCCAAACGGACCTTCTGCAAAAGCGGGAATACAATCAGGGGATAGAATTTTATTTGCCAATAACAAGCAACTTTTCAAAAAAAAATACCAATCAGAAAATTTATTTCCAATTTTAAAGGGTGAAATTGATACGCCTGTTAATTTGGTAGTGTATAGAAAATCTGAAAACAGAAAATTTAAAGTTACAGTTGTTAGAAATTTAATTCCAGTAAAAAGTATAGATGTCGCCACAAAAATTAACAATAAAACAGGTTATATAAAAGTAAATCGATTTGCCGAAACAACATATAATGAATTTCATAACGCCTTAGTTTCTTTAAAAAAGCAAGGAAGTAAAGAAGTAATTATTGATTTAAGAGGAAATGGTGGCGGTTACTTAGAAATGGCAGTGGCTATGGCCGATGAATTTTTAAAAGACAAACAAGTAATCGTTAAAACCAAAAATAAAAAAGGAAATATAGATATATCTTATGCTACTTCAAAAGGTATTTTTGAATCAGGCCGTTTGTATGTATTAATTGATGAAAATAGCGCTTCGGCAAGTGAAATTTTTGCTGGTGCCATTCAAGATAACGACAGAGGAACAATAATTGGACGTCGTTCTTTCGGAAAAGGATTGGTGCAACGCGAAATGAAAATGAATGATGGGTCTGCCGTGCGTTTAACAATTGCTAGATACTATACACCTTCAGGTAGAAGTATTCAAAAACCCTATGAAGACAAAGGCGAAAAATATTTTAACGAATTCGAAAAACGATTTTTAAGTGGCGAATTATACGAAGCAGATAGTATTAAAGTAGCAGATAGTTTAAAATTTAAAACCAAAAAAGGCAGAATTGTATACGGCGGCGGCGGAATTATCCCTGATGTATTTGTACCAATTGAAAAAAATCACAATAAAGAAGGTTTAGAATTACTTTTGCAGTCGGAAATAATGAGTTATTATGCCTTTGAAAAATTAGATGAAAATCGTGCATTTTTCAGTAAAATGAATGCGGTACAATTAAAAAACGAATTGTTTAAAAAGGACAGGTATTTTACCCAATTTAAAGAATACATTACTTCAAATGGCTTGCTTTTTAATATATCCAATCAAAAGGAACAAGTCCTAACGTTCCTATATGCTGAATTTTCAAAACAATTATTTAACGACACTTCTTATTATCAAATTGTACTTCCAAAAGACAAAATGATAAATAAAGTTTTAGAAAAGCAGAAATAATTTAAGAAAACCTTTACACACTTTGTCTTTTGCTTAACAAATGGGTATTTTAAATAGTCTATTTTTGATTTTCTAAAATTAAGGTATGAAAATTAAAATTACGCTGTTTCTTTTATGTTTTGGTTACTTCCAAAATTCTTTTTCTCAAAGCATCAAAGGAAAAGTGATTTCTAATAAATTGCCTATCCATAATGTTGAAGTAATTAATACAAATAGCAAAGACGTTGTAAATACAAACAAAGAAGGTGCTTTTGAAATAAAAGCTGCAACAGGAAATTGGATTACATTTTATCACAAAGACTATGATGTGTTAAAAATATATGTTGACTCGCTTTTTGACTTCAACAAAAGTTTAGAAATTGTACTTTTTCAGAAATCTACAAAAATTGAAGAAGTGCAAGTTGAAAAGAAACAATCATTAACAAAAGGAATGAAATATGGAATGCCTGTTATTCCATATAATAAACCGAGTGTAAATTTTTCGGATGGAACTGTAAATACACCTGTAGATTTTATTCAAGTTTTCGGACTGATTAAAAAACTATTTAAAAATAAAGATAAAGTTGATTTTAAACCTAAATTACCAATTCAGTTTAAAACTTTTACAGCTCAAAGTTATAGTAATGAGTTTTTGATGAAGAGTTTAAAGCTAAAACAAGAAGAAATTGAAGAATTTCTAAATTATTGTAGTTTTGATTCCAAATCAAAAGAAGCAGTCGAAAATTCAGATAAATTAATTCTACTTCAATTTTTAATTGAAAAATCTGAAGAATTTAAAAAACTATATCAAAAATATTAACTTACTCTTTCACAGAGTCGTGAATCTGAACAGGTTTTCCATCATTCCATAAAGTTAATACATCGGTAGCCGCACTTGCGCCACTTCCAGCTGCAATAACAAGTTGACTTCTATGTCCAGCCAAAGTTCCGATAGCATAAATGCCTTCTGTTACCAAATGATCATTATTTTCTAACTGAATTCTGTTTTTCTCTGGAGCCGCTTTTTTGTGTGGAATAATGTAGTTTTCTAAACCTTCAATCGTAAACGGATTTCCAGCGGCAATACCAATCATAATTAGTTTTGAATGATAGGTGTTTTTGTTTGTAGTAATTGTGAAGTTTCCAAATTCACCAGAAATTCTTACAACTTTTTCGCCTTCAATTTGTAAAATTTGTGGGTATAAATTTTGTAAATGTTCCAAACTACTAATTAATAAATTACGACCTAAAGTTCCAGGTGCAATTCCGTAAGCATTATTAAATAAGGCGTTTTGTAAAGAAGAGGCTTTCTGATGTGCAATAATGCCAATTTTTTTATCCACCATAAAAGATTTCTCTTTAGCTGAACCAAAAATTATTGCCGCTGAAACTCCAGAAACTCCGCCGCCAATTATTAAAACGTCAAACATATTATTTTGTTTGTTCTACTACTTTTTTTGCAACTCTAAAAAGTGTTACTATAAGGATAGCGCAAAATGAAGCAATAATTCCAATTATAGCAATTGTACTTTCTCCTTCAAATGGTTTTTCAAAATCAATTTTTGTAGCATTAAAAATAATTGTGATTACGGATAATGCGATAATAATGTAACTAAATATTCTCATTTTTTATTTATTTAAATTGCCTGAGGCTCTCTCTGGCAACGATTTATTTAAATTATACAAACAATCCTTTAACGTTAGCGGCAAATAACTTAATTGAAATGGCTAACAAAATAACACCAAAAACTTTTCTAATAATTCCTAAACCATTTACACCTAATAATCTTTCAATTTTTCCTGACGATTTTAATACGGCATACACTAAAATAACGTTAATTAAAATAGCAATAATGATATTAATTTTATTATAGGCTGCACGTAATGATAATAAAGTTGTCATGGTCCCGGCGCCAGCAATTAAAGGAAAGGCAATTGGCACAATAGAGGCAGTTGTTGGGTTGTCTTCTTTATATAATCGTACGCCTAAAATCATTTCTAAAGCTAAGAAAAAAAGCACAAACGATCCTGCAACAGCAAACGAGTTGGCGTCAATACCAATTAATTTTAATATTTCTTCTCCTACAAATAAAAAGGCTATCATAATAATAGCCGAAACTATTGTTGCCTTTTCTGATTGTATATGTCCAATTTTACTTCGTAAATCTACAATAATAGGAATACTCCCTAAAATATCAATTACTGCAAATAATATCATCGATATGGTAAAAACTTCTTTCCAGTCAATCATAAAATGTTTTTTGCAAAGATACGGATTAAGTTCTATTGGCGTGTTTTCAAATTGAAATTTGCCGTATTTAATTCCTATCTTTGCACTTTAAATAAAATAAGGATGTTTCAACTTCAAAAAACCATTGTTTCTGAAGAAATTTTAGAAAAAGATTTTGTTTGTAATTTATCTGCTTGTAAAGGTGCTTGTTGTGTAGATGGTGATGCGGGTGCTCCCTTAACACAAGAAGAGACTCAAATCTTAGCAGATATTTATCCAAAAGTCAAACCATTTTTAAGAAAAGAAGGAATTGCAGCTATTGAAGCACAAGGAACGCACGTTATCGGATCGGATGGCGAATTAGAAACTACATTAATTGATGGGAAAGATTGCGCTTATGTAATTTTCGACAATAAAACCGCACTTTGTGGGATTGAACAAGCGTATAATCAAGGAGAAGTTAGTTGGAAAAAACCAGTTTCGTGTCATTTATACCCTATACGAGTAAAAGAATATTCCGATTTTTCGGCGGTAAATTATCATAAATGGCATATTTGCTCTGATGCTTGCGCTTTAGGAGCAGAATTACAAGTTCCGGTTTATAAATTTGTAAAAGAAGCCTTGGTTCGAAAATTTGGAATCGATTGGTACGAAGAATTAGAAAAAGTAGCCGAAGATTTAAAAAAATAGGTCTAAAAAAACGCACCTTAAAAATCGTGTTAGTAGTTGTGTTTTCAGCTGATTAACCCGATTTTTTTATTTTGTTTAACGTTGTTTAACTAATTGATAATCAAATATTTAAAAAAAAATATTTTTAATTTTGTAATTAAGTATGATTGTTAAAAACTTAGTCAAATTGTGAATAAGTTTGACTTTTTTTATTCAATTGATTTATTGAAATTTGTAGAGTTAAAAATTAAGAGAATGTATCTCGCTAAAAATTAAAAAATCAATTACTTATGTCAATCGTTGAGCCAATTTTACAAGAAAACAAAAACAGATTTGTAATTTTTCCTATCAAACACCACGATATTTGGGAATGGTATAAAAAAATGGAAGCCAGTTTTTGGACAGCTGAAGAAATTGATTTGTCTCAAGATTTAAATGATTGGAATAATAAGTTATCTGCGGATGAGAAATACTTCATCAAACACATTTTAGCATTTTTTGCTGCATCAGACGGAATTGTAAATGAAAATTTAGCTGAAAATTTCGTAAATGAAGTGCAATACGCTGAAGCTAAATTTTTCTATGGTTTTCAAATTATGATGGAAAATATCCATTCTGAAACTTATTCGCTTTTAATTGATACTTATGTAAAAGATGAAGCTGAGAAAAATGAATTATTTAACGCTTTAGATGTGTTTCCTGCAATCAAGAAAAAAGCAGATTGGGCTTTAAAATGGATCGAATCGGATTCTTTTGCAGAACGTTTAATCGCCTTTGCTGCAGTAGAAGGAATTTTCTTCTCGGGAGCATTTTGTTCTATTTATTGGTTGAAAAAACGTGGATTAATGCCAGGTTTAACCTTTTCTAACGAATTAATTTCTCGTGACGAAGGCGTACATTGCGATTTTGCCGTACACTTACACAACCATCATTTAGTAAACAAAGTTTCAAAAGACCGTATCCGCACTATTATTGTGGATGCGTTAAATATCGAAAGAGAATTCATTACAGAATCGTTACCTGTTTCATTAATTGGAATGAATGCTGGATTAATGACGCAATACTTAGAATTTGTAGCCGATAGATTATTAGTAGAATTAGGATGTGATAGAGAGTATAACACCTCAAATCCATTTGATTTTATGGATATGATTTCGTTACAAGGGAAAACAAATTTCTTTGAGAAAAAAGTGGCCGAATACCAAAAAGCAGGTGTGATGAATACCGATACCGAAGCACAAAAAATTACTTTTGACGCTGATTTTTAAAAGAAAAACTTACAATACAGATTTCCCCAAATCCTGCTATTCACTTTTCCTAAACGTAAGTCGCTTTTTCTTAATAAGCGGCAAGCCTTACTTACTGGCCAAAAAATAAGTAATACAAATAACCCGAATCAGTAAAGGGATTTGCTGTTTCAAAAAACAAAAACTATGTACGTAATTAAAAGAGATGGCCATAAAGAGCCAGTAAGTTTTGACAAAATCACAGACAGAAT
>JBFYPW010000022.1:0-22371 GCA_041303115.1 Flavobacterium sp. | reverse complement strand
CTGATGTCCCTGTAGTTTTAGATTTAATGATTCACGATATTGATGCGATTTTAAGCGTAGTAAAATCGAAAGTAAAAACAGTAAATGCCAGTAGCGTTGCAGTAATTTCAGATTCTCCAGACATTACAAATGCGCGTTTAGAATTTGAAAATGGTTGCGTGGCCAACATTACAGCGAGTAGAATTTCTATGAAAAATATGCGTAAATCACGTTTCTTTCAAAAAGATGCTTACATTTCTGTAGATTATTTAGATAAAATTTGCGAAGTCGTTCGTATGCAAGACGCACCAGAAATTCCGGGCGATTTTGATATGATTTTACAAAATGCGGAAGGTGTGAAAAAACAAATTTATTTCGATAATCCAAATGTAAATCCAAACAACGCCATTTTAGACGAATTGGAATCATTTGCAGATGCTATAAATAATAACACAACTCCAATTGTAACTTTAGAAGATGGAACTGAAGCATTGCGTGTAGCGTATCAGATTATTGATTCAATTGGGAAGTAAATTAGACAAATTAAAAAAATATATTATAACAATATGAAACAAATAGCCGTAATAGGATCAGGAACGATGGGCAACGGAATTGCTCATACATTTGCACAAGCAGGATTTACCGTAAAATTAATTGATATTTCTGAGAAATCATTAGAAAAAGGAATGGCAACGATTGCCGCTAACTTAGACAGAATGGTAACCAAAGGAAGCATCACGGAAGCTGACAAACATAAAACCATTTCAAACATCATTACTTATACCGATATCAAAGATGGTGTGGTGGGTTGCGATTTGGTTGTGGAAGCCGCTACTGAAAATGTAGCACTTAAAATGAATATCTTTAAGCAATTAAGTGATATTTGCGACCATAATGTAATTTTAGCATCAAATACTTCTTCAATTTCAATTACTCAAATTGGTGCTCAAGTAATACATCCAGAACGAGTTATTGGGATGCATTTTATGAATCCAGTACCAATTATGAAATTAGTTGAAATCATCCGTGGGTATTCTACTTCTGATGAAGTGACTAAAATTATTATGGATTTATCTGTAAAATTAGGTAAAACACCAACTGAAGTAAACGATTATCCAGGTTTCGTAGCCAACAGAATTTTAATGCCTATGATTAACGAATCTATTGAAACGTTATATAATGGTGTGGCGGGCGTATCTGAAATAGATACCGTGATGAAATTAGGAATGGCTCACCCAATGGGACCGTTACAATTAGCAGATTTTATTGGTCTTGACGTTTGTTTATCTATACTGAATGTAATGTACGACGGATTTAAAAACCCTAAATATGCGCCTTGTCCGTTATTAGTAAATATGGTAATGGCTGGAAAGTTAGGTGTAAAATCTGGTGAAGGTTTTTATGATTATTCAGAAAGCAAAAAAGCAGAGAAAGTTTCAAAACAATTTTCAAAATAATTAACAATGGATATTTAATAATTGATAATTTTTGTAATTGTCCATTGTAAATTACCCATTATCAATTGAGTAAATGAGCAAAATAATCCCTTTTAAAGCAGTTCGTCCATCGGCAGATAAAGTCGCATTGGTAACTTGCAGAACCTATGAAGATTATAGTTCTGCCGAACTTGCGGCTTGGCTTAGTTTCAATCCGTATTCGTTTTTACACGTGATTCATCCAGCGTATGCGAATACTCAAAAGATTACTTTAGACAAGCGTTTTAAAGGTGTTTTGCATAAATATCAGGATTTTAAAAACGAAGCTATTTTAATTTCCGAAGAACAACCTGTTTTTTATTTGTATGAAATCCAAACGAAAAGTCAAACTTTTACTGGAATTATTGCTGGAACTTCTGTAGAAGAATATCAAAAAAATAGGATAAAAAAACACGAAGATACGTTACAATATCGTGTGGAATTATTTAAAGATTATTTACATCAAACCGGATTTAATACAGAACCCGTTTTGATTACGTATCCTGATTCTGTTGAAATAAACACGTTTATTTCGTTACGTAAAAAGAGTGAGCCCATTTATGCTTTTGCCACTCCAAATAAGGAAAAACATACGTTGTGGAAGATTGAAACACAATCAGAAATAGATTGGTTACAAGAACATTTTGAAAACATTCCGAATTTATACATTGCTGATGGGCATCACCGTTCAGCTTCAGCGGAATTGTTATACGAACAAAACAAATCGTTAAATAACAAGAATTTAAATTATTTTATGAGTTTTTTAATAGCCGAAAGCAATGTGAAAATTCATGAATTTAATAGAATTATTCGCGATTTAAATGGTTTATCAAAAGACGATTTCATTACAAAATTATCGGATAATTTTATCATCAAACCAAAAGATCAAGAATTGTGGAAACCACAAAATAAATTTGAATTTGGAATGTATTTAGATGGCCGTTTTTATGCGTTGTTTTATAAGCAAAATCAAAAAGCGACTTCTGTATTAGAAAATTTAGATGCACAAATTTTATACGATACGGTTTTGCATCCCTTGTTAGGTATTGAAGATTTGCGAAACGACGAACGCATTGATTACATTCCAGGAAAACAAAGCGTTTCCGTAATTAAAGATTTAATAGATGAAGGCGAATACGAAGTGGGCTTTATGCTCTACCCTACCAATATGGCGGAAATTAAAACCATTGCTGACAACAATTTAATTATGCCTCCAAAATCAACCTACATTGAGCCAAAATTTAGAAGTGGTTTGGTGGTGTATGAATTGTAAATTTGATTTACGAATTACGATTTTGGATTTACGAAGTTTAACCACGAGCTTTTAAAGCTGAATGAATCTTATAAAAATTAACTATGAAAAAAATACTTTTATTTTTATTTTTTACCTTTTTAAGTTTTTCTCAAGAGAAAAAATTAACTGTCAGTCAAATCGATAGTATTGTCAAAACAATTAGACCAAAATTAGAATCAAGTGGAACTATCCAGAAGAAAAAGAAAATTATTGGTGGAGTTGGAAATACAACTTATGAATTTGAAAAAAAACTAATTTATTCATATTATAATGAATCTACAAGATATAAAGAATATGAATTTTTACATTTTTATGAATTTTATTTTTTTAATGAGAAACCAATTTTTATAAAAATAAATGTTGAAAAAACAAACATTAAAGATAATTCTAAAGAGGTTTTTAAAGTCGAATTAAATGAAACGGAATCAACATCTTTCAAAGAAATAAAGAATCCTTTTTTAATTAATCTTAGAATGAAATTAAATAAAATAATTTTTGATTTTATAAATAATAAACTGCCTGAATAATGTCAATAGCTCAAAACCTTACCCAAATAAAATCCCAACTTCCAGCACACGTGACTTTGGTTGCGGTTTCAAAAACCAAACCGGTAGCCGATCTAATGGAAACCTACAACGCAGGTCAGCGTATTTTTGGAGAGAATAAAATCCAAGAAATGACTGAAAAATGGGAACAAATGCCAAAAGATATTCAATGGCATATGATTGGTCATGTACAAACCAATAAGGTTAAATTTATGGCGGAATATGTGAGTTTGATTCACGGGGTAGATAGTTTAAAATTGTTACAAGAAATTAATAAACAAGCCAAAAAACACAATAGAGTCATTGATTGTTTATTACAAATTCATATCGCGGAAGAAGAAACTAAATTTGGTTTAGATGAAGATGAATTAAATGAGATTCTGAAACAAGTTCAGAATGACAAAAGCGAATTTGAAAACATCAGAATTGTAGGATTAATGGGAATGGCAACTTTCATTGAAAATCAAAACCAAATTGAAAAAGAATTCAACCATTTAAAATCGATATTTGATAAATTAAGTAAAATTCCATTTACCCATAACCTAAAGCCCAACATCCTATCCATGGGTATGTCTGGCGATTATCAACTTGCCATTTCGTGCGGTAGTACAATGGTTCGAATAGGAAGTAGTATCTTTGGAGCGAGATAAATAGCAATTTCAAAAATCAATAGCAATAGCAATTACAAATTTCAATAGCAATTACAAAATTCAATAACAATAGCAACTACAAAAATCAATAATAATTAAAAAATAAATGGAAAAAATATTCAATTTTGAGGATAGACTAGTTCGATTTGCGGGAGAATGTATTTTCTTTACAAGACAATTAGATAAATTATTTGAAAATGAATATTATAAAAATCAATTAATTCGTTCCTCTGGAAGTGCTTCTTTAAATTTTGGAGAAGCTCAAGGTACAATTACTGATAAAGATTTTGTTTTTAAAGTTTCACTAGTAGTTAAAGAGTTAAAAGAATCTAGAAATTCATTGAAAATTTTAGACTATATAAAAGAAGGTGACGAAGAAAAAAGAAATTTACTTTTAATTGAAGTTGAAGAGCTAATTGCAATTTCATCAAAAATGATAATAAACAAAAAATAATTCAGTAGCAATATCAATTACAATAGCAAATTTCAATTTTTAATATACTTTTTATTGACATTGATTTTTGAAATTGACATTGATTTTTGGAATTGACATTGACATTGAATATGTACACAATAATCGACATAGAAACCACGGGCGGACAATACAACGAGGAAGGTATTACGGAAATTGCCATTTATAAATTTGATGGTCACGAAGTGGTTGACCAATTTATTAGTTTGGTGAATCCTGAAAAACCAATTCAGCCTTTTGTGGTAAAATTAACTGGAATAAACAGTGCTATGCTTCGAAGTGCGCCAAAGTTTTATGAAGTAGCAAAGCGTATTATTGAAATTACCGAAGGCACAATATTTGTAGCGCATAACGCCAGTTTCGATTATCGAATTTTACAAATGGAATTCAGACGTTTGGGATTTGATTTTAAAAAACCAACACTTTGCACTGTAGAATTAGCTAAAAAAATTATTCCTGAAATGCCGTCTTATAGTTTAGGAAAATTAGTACGATCTTTAGGGATTCCAATGGCAGATAGACATAGAGCAAGTGGTGATGCTTTGGCTACGGTAAAATTATTCAAGATGCTTTTAGCAAAAGATTTAACTAAAGAAATTGTAAAAAGTTATATAAAAACTGAAATAAAAGCAGGATTATCACCTAAATTATTAGATATCATTGAGAAACTTCCATCAAAAACAGGTATCTATTATATTCATAATGAAAAAGGCGATTTAATTTACATTGGAAAAAGCAAAAATATTAAAAAACGTGTCAATCAGCATTTTACAGGTGTAAATGCTAAAAGTAAAAAAATCCAACGTGATGTATATGCCGTTACATTTGAAGAAACAGGTAGCGAATTAATTGCCTTATTGAAAGAATCGGAAGAAATTAAAATCAATAAACCAATATATAATAGAGCACAACGCAAAAGTATTTTTAATTTTGCTATGTATTCACATATAAATAACGAAGGTTACTTAGCAATAACTATTGATAAAGCAGATGGAAGAAAAAAAGAAATCACCTCATTCGTAAGTTTACAAGAAGGCAAAAATTTTCTTTTTAAATTAACATCTGAAAATCAATTATGTCAGAAAATAAATGGTCTTTACGAAACAAAATCGGCTTGTTTTCAATACAAAATTAAAGAATGTAACGGTGCTTGCATACAGCTTGAAAGCTCTGAAACATATAACACTCGTGCGAAAAATTCTATAGATAAATTACAATTTGAAAACAACAATATGGTGGTAGTCGACAAAGGTCGAGGAATTGAAGAACGTAGTGCCGTTTTAATTGAAAATGGTGTTTATAAAGGATATTGTTTTTTCGATTTAAATTATCAAATTACGAATATTGACATCTTAAAAAACATCATAATTCCGATGCAAAATAATAGAGATACAACATCCATCATAAAAAATCATATTAGAAAAAATAGAGTAATGCGAATTATTAAATTTTAGAATTCTTTTATCCTAACCAACCTTCTCTATCTATACCACTATACTTTATGCTCCGCAAAGTCTCTGACTTTGAGGTTTTGTTTAAAGGTCTCTGACCTTCATTACTAATTATAAATATTACTTATTGATTGTGGTTTTAAAACATCTATTACTGGATTATCAACTTTAGTAATTGTTATAATTCCATTATCATTTACATAATTAGATGCACTTGAATACAAATAATGAGAAGCTTTAGCAACAATTCCAGCTCGAACTGGATTCAAATGAATATAATCCAATTTAGACCAAAAAAACTTTTCTGAAAAAATTTCTTCGGGATGATTTCCATATTGCCAAAACTGATATTTTTCATTTCGACTATGACTTTTACAAGCAAATTCAAAACGTTTCAGCATCCAATCGGCTCTGCTTTCTGACTCTGTTTCTATTTTATGCAAAATGGTCTTTGCAGTAAACTTCTTGAAATCCCGAATTAAATCGGATAATTTGCTATTATCTGACTGAATGATTAAATGAATGTGATTTGACATAATTACATATTCATATAAAATCATTCCTTTATTTTTGATGCAAAAATCCAGACTTTCAATAATGCAATCTCTATATGTTTTTCTTGAAAAAACATCAACCCAATCCACAACTGTTGCAGTTATAAAATGCGTTTTAGATTGGTCTCTTATTATGTATCCTTCTTTATCTTTCATATTTTATAGGTCAGTCAAAGACTGAAAAACATTACCTCAAAGTCGGAGACTTTGCGGAGCTTCAATATTAATATATTAAAATTACTAAAACTTTAGCAAACTTCTATATGCTCCGCAAAGTCTCCGACTTTGAGGATGTGAAAAAAGGTCTCTGACCTTTATTTCGAATTTCATTACTGTTTATTATTATATTTTGTAATATCAAAGTCAGTCAAAGACTGAAAGACACTTCCTCAAAGTCGGAGACTTTGCGGAGCTTGAGAATTATCCCAACCAACCTTCTCTATCTAAACTTCTATATTGAATGGCTTCCGCAATATGATGTGAAAAAACTTTTTCTGAATTTTCTAAATCGGCAATAGTTCTGGAAACCTTTAAAATTCTATCATACGCTCGTGCCGACAAATTCAATCGTTCCATAGCCGTTTTTAATAATTGTAGAGAAACATCATCTAAAGCACAATATTCACGAATTAATTTACTACTCATTTGTGCATTATAATGAATGTGATTGTAGTTTTCGAAACGTTGTGTTTGAATATTTCTTGCCTCTGTAACTCGTTTTCTAATTTCAACACTACTTTCTGCTTTCCTTGTTTCCGATAATTTTTCAAATGGCACAGGTGTTACTTCAATATGGATGTCAATTCGATCCAAAAGAGGTCCAGAAATTTTACTTAAATAGCGTTGCATTTCCATATGTGAAGTACCGTTTGAATTTTTCGAATCATTAAAAAAACCACTCGGACTCGGATTCATACTAGCAACTAACATAAATGAAGAAGGATAAGTAATCGTAAATTTTGCTCGAGCGATTGTTACTTCTCTATCTTCTAATGGTTGGCGCATCACTTCTAAAACTTCACGTTTAAACTCGGGTAATTCGTCTAAAAACAAAACGCCATTATGCGCTAAAGAAATTTCTCCTGGTTGCGGATAACTTCCTCCACCCACCAAACTAACAGAACTTGCCGTGTGATGTGGAGCTCGAAAAGGCCGTTGCGTTAATAATCCTGCATCTTTTATTCTACCTGTAACCGAGTGAATTTTAGTTGTTTCCAACGCTTCTTGCATACTCATAGGTGGTAAAATGCTTGGTAAACGTTTGGCTAACATCGTTTTACCAGCGCCTGGAGGTCCAATTAAAATAATGTTATGACCGCCAGCTGCTGCAATTTCCATACATCTTTTTATGGATTCCTGACCTTTGACGTCGGCAAAATCGTATTCTGGAAATTCAAGGTTTTTAGAAAATTCTTCTTTCGTATCAATTATGGTCGGAATTAAAGTTTCTTTACCTTCAAAAAAATTAATGACTTGCAACACATTATCTACACCATACACTTCCAAACCATCCACTATAGCAGCTTCTTTTACATTTTGATTGGGTAAGATTATTCCTAAAAAACCTTCTTCTTTTGCTTTAATCGCTATAGATAATGCTCCGCGAATTGGTTGTAAACCACCATCTAAAGACATTTCGCCCATAATGATGTATTTTCCAACATCGTCGGCGTTTATTTGACCAGAAGCAGCTAAAATTCCAATAGCTAAGGTTAAATCATAGGCAGAACCTTCTTTCCTTAAATCGGCAGGCGCCATATTTATGGTGATTTTTTTTCCAGGAAGATTATAATTATTATTTTTTAGAGCTGCAGCGATACGATAACTGCTTTCTTTAATAGCGGAATCTGGTAAACCTACTAAATGGTATCCGATTCCTTTATCGATATTTACTTCTACAGTAATGGTGGTGGCATCTACACCGAAAACGGCGCTTCCAAAGACTTTTACTAACATGGCGTGTACTTTTAAAATTGGCTTATATAAGTACAAATGTATAAAAATATTTTAATTACAATCAATTAAAAATTTCTAAAAATAAAAATATAAATTTTATTTGTTAATTTTTAAATTATTATTTAAATTTGAATATAACTTTTTAATATTTTTTTATGAAAAACAAACAAATTATAGCAATAGTAGTATTAGTTGTATCAATATATTACATTTATGATTATTTTTCATTATCCGCTTGTGATTGTGCAAAATTAAAAAATGAAACTTATGTTGGCTCAATTGAAAGTTTAGGAATTAAGCCTACTGAATCTCAAAAAAAAATGAATAGAAAAATTGAAAAATGTAGAGATAAATTTGATGGTTTAGACAATGCTGAAGCAGAATGTGATGAACAAAACTAATTGATGACAAAGTGATTTAGCATTCCTTTTTAAACTAATATAGATAAAATTAAAACCTGAAAATAATAATTTTCAGGTTTTTTTATACCTATTTTTTATTAGCCAAGGCAATACCATTTTCTAACCATTTTTTATATTCTTCAATATTGGTATTAAATGCCATTGGTGTCGCTCCTTCTAAATCATTACCTTCATTATCAATTATGACATATAAAGGTTGTGAATTACTTTTATACCTTGAAATTTGTAAATCTGTCCATTTATTTCCAATAGTAATAACCTGTTTGCCGGTTGTTTTAGAAACGTATTGTTTTTCTTTAGGTAACTCAATTTTTCTATCACAATATAAAGAAATCAAGACTACCTTTTCTTTTAATATTGGTAATATAGACGTATCAGACCAAACATTGTCTTCCATTTTTCTGCAATTTGCACAGGCATCACCGGTAAAATCTAACAAAACTGGTTTACCTACTTTTTTCGCATAAGCTAATCCGTATTCATAGTCTTCAAAAGCGATAATTCCGTGTGGTCCATTGTGCGCGTGTTCTGGTAATTCAGCTGTACTCGAATTCCCATTTCCAAATCCTGATGCGCTTTCTGCATAATTAATTGGAGGTGTTAATCCGCTTAATATTTTTAATGGAGCGCCCCATAATCCTGGAATCATATAGAAAGTAAAAGTGGTAACGATAATAGCCATTACTAAACGCCCTACTCCTATTTTATCTGCTTTTTCATAATCGTGCGGTAACATATATTTTCCAAATAAATATAACGCCCAGGCAGCAAATACAGCAATCCATATCGAAATAAACAATTCTCTTTCTAACCAATGTTTTTGTAAAACCAAATCGGCATTAGATAAAAATTTGAAGGCAAAAGCCAATTCTAAAAATCCTAAAGAAACTTTAACCGTATTTAGCCAACCACCCGATTTTGGCATAGAATTTAACCAACCTGGAAACATAGCAAATAACATAAATGGTAAAGCAATGGCAATAGAAAAACCTAACATTCCTATAATTGGTGCTAAACCACCTTTAGAAGCTGATTCTACAAGTAATGTACCTACAATTGGACCTGTACAAGAAAATGAAACTACGGCTAAAGCCAATGCCATAAAAAAGATACCAACAATTCCGCCTTTATCTGCTTTTGAATCAATTTTTGTAGCCCAAGAACTAGGTAAAACTATTTCGAAAGCACCTAAAAACGAAAGTGCAAAAATTACTAATAAGGCAAAGAAAATTAAATTAAACGTAACACTTGTCGATAATTCATTCAGAGCTTCTGCGCCAAAAATTCCTGTAATTAATGACCCTAATAACACGTAAATAGCAATAATGGCTAAGCCATAAATAATTGCATTTCTAATACCTTCAGCTTTTGTTTTACTTTGTTTCGTAAAAAAACTTACTGTCATTGGAATCATTGGAAAAATACAAGGCATTAAAAGTGCGGCAAAACCACCAAGAAAGGCTAAAAAGAAAATGGTCCATAAACTTTTTTCTTCTTTTTCTGCTGTTGCGTTATTTGAATTTTTTACTGGTGCAACAGTTTGCTTTGTGGTATCAGCCTCTGATGTTACAACTGAATCTGTAGTCTTTGCAGCTGAATCAATTACTGTTTCAGTACTTTCCAAAACTTTTAATTCTGGTAAATTAAATTTTAAATTGGCTTCTGTTTGCACACATTTTCCATCAATACAAGCTTGTCCATCTACACCTACATCTACAGTTTTTAATTTTGAATTAATAATTTTAATTCGTTGCGTGAATTTTGCTGTATTTTGAAAATAATATTCTTCTATTTCAAATATTTCATTAAACGATTTTTTATATTTTCCTTCTTTAGCTTTTCCAACTAATTGATAATTTCCTTTTTGATTTTTAAACGTAAAAACCAACGGTAACGCACCACCTTCTGGTGTATACTGAGAATATAAATGCCAATTATTTTCAATATTAGCAGTAATAATTAAATCAATTTCTGTATCAGAAACTTTAACGACACTTGAACTCCATTTCACAGGTTCTACAATTTGTGCTGTTCCAAAAAAGGTAACTAATATCGCTAATAAACTAACTATTTTCTTCATTATTATAGGTTATTTGTATTATATTTTTATTGGTGTTTTCTGGTTTAAATCGTTCATCAGCTCGATGTCCTATTATCCAAACAATTTTATTATTGCTTTCTAAAATAAAAGCTTGTTGTTTTTGAAATAATGTAAATTTTTCATCTTTAAAATACTTGCTTACTTTCTTTTTGCCTTGCATTCCTGCTGGATAAAAGAAATCACCTTCATTCCATTTTCTTATGATTAACGGAAATTGTAATTTCGATTCTTCTACAAATATAATGTTCTTGTTTTGATTTGAAATGTTACTTGTGTTACAAAAACTAAAATTTAACGGAAAATTAGTGTTTTCAGTTACAGAATGTATAACAACGGTTTCAAAATCAGTAGTTTTTTGGGAAAGAAGTAAATATTCTCTATCTTTCAATAGAACATAGTTTTCTGAAAAAATTTGCTTTCCTGATTGAGAATATATTAAATCATACACATCATTCCAAGCTGTAAATCCATATTTATGAAGCCATTGGTACAAATACGCTTTATAATTATTATATTGAAGTAAAGCTGAAATATTAATTTTTAATTGTTGTTTTTCTTCTGAAACTACTTTTTCATACACCAACAAAACTGCATCATCTACTAAAGATTGTTGCTGATTAAGATGTTCTAACGTATTTTGAAATGATTGTAAAAACGAATCATTAATTTCCTTAAAAACAGGCACAATATGATGTCTAATTTTATTTCTTACATATTTATCCGAAGCATTACTGCTGTCTTCTCGCCATTGTAATTGGTTATCAGAGGCATACTTTTCAATTTCTTTACGAGAAAATGACAACATGGGTCGGATAATATTACCATTTTGCGATGGAATTCCTGTTAAACCCTCTAAACCTGTTCCTCTAGAAAGATTAATCATAAACGTTTCAACCACATCATCTACGTGATGCGCTGTAATTATATAATCGAAATTTTCTTGTGTTAACATCTCTTTAAACCAATCATACCTTAGATTTCGGGCTGCAACTTGTGTAGATAATTTATGGATTTCAGAATAGTTTATGGTATCAAATTTTGTAGTAAAACAAGGAATCTTATTCTGTTCTGCGTAGCTATTTACAAATTCTTCATCAGCATCACTTTCCAAATTTCTTAGTTGAAAATTGCAATGCGCCAAAGCAAAATTGAAATTCAATTTTTGAAATAAATGTACCAAAACCATACTATCCACACCGCCACTAGTAGCAACAAGAAGTTTTTTATCTTGTAAGAAAGAAAAATTAATATCAATATGGATTTTAAACTTTTGAAGCATTTACAAATATAATTAATTTACTTGAAGAACCTCAAACATAGCTTTTGCTTTCAATAAACATTCTTCGTATTCGTTTTCTGGAATGGCTTCAGCAGTAATGGCACTTCCAACAGAGAAACTTAAATATTGATTTTCTGAATTATATAAAATACTTCGAATCACCACATTAAAATCAAAATTTCCTGAAGGTGTAAAATAGCCTACAGCTCCGCTATACAATCCTCGTTTTGTTTCTTCCAATTCTTCAATAATTTTCATTGCAGAAATTTTTGGAGCACCTGTCATACTACCCATTGGAAAAGTGGTTCGTAAAATTTCAATGGGCGAAGTGGTATGAGATATAGATGAAACTACAGTTGAAATCATTTGATGCACTTGTTTAAAAGAATAAATTTCACATAATTCTTCTACTTCAACACTGCCTTTCGTAGCGGTTTGAGATAAATCATTTCGAACCAAATCTACTATCATTATATTTTCTGAACGCTCTTTGGCATTGTTTTGTAGTGCTACTTTATTCTGCTCATCTAAATCTGAATTTGAATTGCGTTTCGCAGTACCTTTTATTGGCTGAGAAATTACTTTTTCGTTTTCTTTTTTCAAATACCGTTCTGGTGAAGCCGATAGCAAATACTGTTGATTTTTCTTGAAATAAACAGCAAATGGCGAATCAGATATTTTATTTAATTTTTGATAAATTTCCGATGGTGCAATTAGAGCATTATTCGCAAAAAATTCCATACAAAAATTAGCCTCATAAATATCTCCTCGATGTATGTGTGATAAGGTTTTTTCGACTTTTTTTATGTAATTTTCTTTAGAAATTCTTTGTTGGATAGTAACTTTTGATTCTTGACTTTCACTTTTTTCTTGATTTAAAATGTCTTCTAAATCAGAATCAATTTCATCATCACACATATTTAGATATTGAATTTCTAAAGTAGAATCTTTTAATAAAAAGATTTTTTTAGGTTGAAAAAAGTACAAATCTGAGAAACCTAATCCGTCAAAATTTTGAGATTGTAAGTGCTCAACATCGTTTTTTAACTCGTAAGCTAAATATCCAAATAACCAATCATTTGCTTTAGATTGGTATTGATACAAATCTTCAAATGCTTTTTCATAATCGGTTTGAATGGATGTGAAAGCGTCTACAGCTACAATTAAATCATAAGACTTATATAACTGATTTTCATTAGTTTCAACGTTGCTATCTAAAATGATTGTTTCACTAAATTGCTGACTCCAATATAAAATTTGCTCTTTAAAAAGAGTTGGATTTGCTATGTGTTTTGTACTAGTAGTTCGCAAGAGATATTATTTTTCGCCTAAATAAATTAGATCATATTCAATAACCATTTCATCATTTGCTATGTAAATTTGTTTGCTACTTCCTGCATTTTTAGGAGAGACAATTGTTATAACAGTATCTATACCTAAATTATCAACACAAAAATATTTATTTGAAGTTCCTGATTCGTTTTCAACTTTATCTTCATATTTTAATATACTATACAATTGAATAATTTCAGAATACACTACAAAGCGATGTTTGTCTCTATCTAAATTAATTAATAGTTCGGTTGGTAACGTTTTAGACCATTTAGACCATTCGCCTTTTGCATTTTTTTGAGAAACAGAATAATTAACTGTTTTAAATTGATACGTTTGAGAAAATCCCAATTGTGTACATAAACCTAAAAACAATACAATAACTATTTTTTTCATTTTATATAAATTAAAATTGAATTTCATTTACACTACCTTTTGCTGAATTAAATTCAGAAATAACATTAGAAATTATCATTTCCACTGGAAGAATATCGTGAATTAATCCTGCAATTTGACCAATTTCTAATTCACCTTCTACTAAATCACCTTCAAACATGCCTTTTTTAGCTCTTGCTCTACCTAATAACGTTTTTAAATCTTCTACGGAAGCACAATTGGCATAAGCGGCTTGAATATCATTAAAAAATTTATTTTTAATTAATCTAACTGGTGCTAATTCTTTTAAAGTAACCAATGTTTCACCTTCTTGTGTGTCTAAAATAGTTTTCTTAAAGTCAATATGCGCGCTTGATTCTATCGAAGCTGCGAAACGACTTCCCATTTGTACACCATCTGCACCTAATACCATTGCGGCTAACATGCCTTTTCCTGTAGCAATTCCGCCAGCTGCAATTAATGGAATTGTGATATTTTCTTTTACCATTGGAATTAAAGTAAGTGTAGTAGTTTCTTCTCTACCGTTGTGTCCTCCAGCTTCAAAACCTTCGGCAACAACAGCATCTACACCTGCCTCTTGTGCTTTTAAAGCAAATTTAGAACTACTGACTACATGTACTACTGTAATACCTTTTTCCTTTAGAAAAGCAGTCCATGTTTTAGGATTTCCAGCAGAGGTGAAGACAATTTTCACACCTTCTTCTACTATGATTTGCATAATTTCTTCAATGTTTGGATATAACATTGGAACATTTACACCAAATGGATTTGAGGTAGCCTTCTTACATTTTTGAATGTGCTCTCTTAGCACTTCAGGATACATAGAACCTGCACCAATAAGACCTAATCCTCCAGCATTACTTACAGCACTTGCTAATTTATAACCACTATTCCAAATCATTCCTCCTTGAATAATTGGGTATTTTATTCCAAATAATTGTGTGATTTTATTCATTTATCTGTACTCCTATTTTTTAATTATTTTACCAACATGTTCTTTAGTAGATAAATATCTATAATAGTAAATACCTTTTGGTAAATCTTCTAAATCAATAAAGGCGTTATAAGAACCTTCAAATTCTTTTTCAGCTACTTTTTGCCCCAAGGTATTAATGATTTCAATCATACCCTTTTCTGAATCATCTTCAAGACGTAAAAACATAAGATTTTCTGTTGGGTTTGGATAGACTGTAAAATATTTTGGGTCTTCATCGACAATTATTTCCATATTTAAAGCAGCAGTTAATGCCGATTGAAAATCTGGAATTCCGTATCCTTTTTGTATGGTTGGATTGCTATAATTATCTGATGATTGTTTAATGAATTGAACCACTTGCTGCGCTGTTAAATTGGGCACAGCCGACCAAAATGTCGCTACCATTCCTGCCATAACAGGACTTGAAAAAGAGGTTCCGTTTGAAGCATATATTATTCCTGTTGGAGAACAAACGGTTGTTCCTAAACCCTTTGCACATACATCTGGCTTTATGCGTCCGTCAAATGAAGGCCCAATTGAACTAAATGTAGCGTATTGTTCTAAACTATTTACCGCACCAATGGTTAATGCTTCAATTGCGTCTGCTGGTGTACCAATGTGTGGCTCGTTTGAGGAACCTGAATTACCAGCACTAATAACAACTACAATTCCTTTATTGAATGCCATATTGGCACCACGGGAAGAAAACGTTTTGTTTCCAATCATATCATTATAATCGTGAGAATAATTAGGATTGTCATATCCAAAATACCCTAAAGATGAATTAATTACATCCGCACCATAATAATCTGCTAATTCAGCACCTTCTACCCAATAGGATTCTTCTACAGGGTTTTCAGAATTAATATCTTCTGTAATAAATAAATAATATTTTGCATTTGGAGCTGTACCAACTAATTGTCCTTCAGCAAAACCACCCATTGTGGATAAAACATTTGAACCATGATTATGTCTGGAAAAATAATTAGTATTTTGATCTGGAAAATTATACCCACCTAAAATTTGATTATTAGTAATCAAATTTTGAAATGGAAGTGCTGTATCAACACCTAAAAAGCCAGAATCTAAAACCGCAATGATCTTTCCTTGTCCCGTATAATTTTGTTGGTGTAATAAATGTCCGTTAAGCATTTCTATTTGATTCTGGGAATCACCGTAATTATAAATTACTTGAGCATCTAATTGTTTGTTTATTGATGTGATTTTTTGGTTTTGAGAAATTCTACCACCCGGATTTAAGGAATGATTGGCAAAAGTAACATGATTGACAAAACTTAAATTAGTTAAAGCTTGAATATTGGCTAAAGTTCCTCGAATATGCAACGCATTCATCCATCTTGATTTTGCCATAACAGTAATACCAGTTGATGCCGCAATTTGAGTGATATAACTTTGCTCCACAGGTACATCCGTAATATCTAAAGAAATATTTTGAGCGATTCTTCTATCCAATGCACGTTGTGTTAGCATAGTTAGCGGATTAGCTAAATAAGTTGCTGCACTTGGCTTGTTATTAAAATATACCCAAGCATCTTCAATTTGAGCAAAACTCAAGTTGATAACTCCAATAAATAATAAAAGATATATTTTTTTCATATTAAAAATTAGTATTCAAATATAGCAAATTTATTTTATGAAATTACTCCACTACCCAGCAAATCATCATCTATATACCAAGCAACAAATTGTCCTTCGGTAATAGCAGATTGCGGATTTTCAAATTGTATATACATTCCGTTTTCAAATTGATGTAAAGTTGCTTTTTGCAAAGGCTGACGGTATCTAATTCGTGCCATTACATTTTTAGTTTCACCTGTTTTCAATTTTAAATCTTGTCGAATCCAATGTACTTCGTTTGCTTTTATGAATAACGTATTTTTGAATAAACCAGGATGATTGGCGCCTTCTCCAACATAAATAATATTATTTACCACATCGGTTTGAATTACAAATAACCCTTCTTTAGTACCACCAACATTTAAACCACGACGTTGACCGTTTGTAAAATAATGAGCACCTTGATGCTTTCCTTTTACGATTCCATTTGCATTAGAATAGTCTTTATTTTTAGCATAAAAAGCTAATGATTCTTCAGTGTTTTCAAAATTTGTAAGTATAGAATTATAAATTTCATCAGTAGAAGGAATTTCAATAATTACACCTTCTTTTGGTTGTAATTTTTGTTGTAAAAATTCTGGTAAACGTACTTTTCCAATAAAACATAAGCCTTGAGAATCTTTTTTCTCAGCCGTAACTAATTCCATTTTAGTGGCAATTTCTCTAACTTCTGGTTTGGTTAACTCGCCAATTGGAAATAATGCTTTTGCTAATTGCTCTTGCGATAATTGGCATAAAAAATACGATTGATCTTTGTTATCATCTTTTCCTGTTAGTAATTGATGTACTTGTTTTCCATTAACATCAATGGTATTTTTACGACAATAATGACCGGTTGCAACAAAATCAGCACCTAAAGAAACAGCGATTTTCATAAAAACATCAAACTTTATTTCTCTGTTGCATAATACATCAGGATTTGGCGTTCGTCCGTTTTCATATTCTGAAAACATATAATCCACTATTTTCTCTTGATATTGTTCTGATAAATCAACGGTTTGAAACGGAATTCCTAATTTTTCAGCTACTAATAAAGCGTCATTACTATCTTCTAACCACGGACATTCATTTGAAATAGTTACGGAATCATCGTGCCAATTTTTCATAAAAAGTCCAATAACATCAAATCCTTGTTCTTTCAAAAGATAGGCTGCTACACTTGAATCTACACCACCAGATAGTCCTACTACTACTCGTTTCATTTATATTTTGTTATTATTCTTCAACTGGTTTTTCTACAGGAGTACTTTTAGCAAATTTCTTGGCTAATTTTTGTTCCATTTTTTTTAATTCCTTTGAAAATTTATCCGCTTTAACTTGCTTTACAACTTTGTCATTCTCGTAAAATTTCCACATTCCAACCTTTACATTATTTTTATAGGTTCCTTCATACATTTTTTTTCCATTCCCATCAAAATAAATAGCAATGCCTTCAAACATATCATTAACGTATTGATGTTGGTCAATTTGCTTTCCATTTTCGGCAAACGTTTTGGCAACACCATTTTTCTTACCATCTGTATAATTTATTTCTTCAGCTAATTTATTTGCTTTATAAAACACTTTTCTTACCCCATTTAGTTTCCCGTTTTTATAATTTTCAAGCGTCATAATATCTTTAGATTCTTGATGGTAATATTTCCATTGTCCTTCAAAAAGTTTATTTTTTACAACACCCTCACTAACTTTATTTCCTTTTTGATCGAAAAAAATAGTATAACAAGAACCATCATTTTTTGAAAAGTCTCTTGTAGCAATTATAGTTCCAGCTTTGGTATCATCAAAATATTTAAAAGTACCAACTTCTTTTCCGTGTTCAAAAGTGCCTTCATAACGAGGACGTTTATTTTCTTCGTGAACGCCTTTCCAAAAACCATGACGCAAACCTTGTTCGTCAAATTGATTTAATTTATCTTGTGCTGAAACCCAATTTGCAAGTACTAAAAAAGCAATAAAAATTAGTTTTTTCATATATTATAAAATTTGTTTAATATGTTTTTATCCATCTAAAATAATAGAACGATTGTTTTACAAAAATAGTATAAAAAAACCTGTTCTCAACAAGAACAGGTTTTAAAGAATTTATTTTTTCTTTTGGTTTAATGCTTTTTGAGCTTCTTGTTGTTCCATTATTTCTCGCATTTTCTTTTGAAATTTCGATTCCGTTTTAGGTTTCGTTTTATTCACTTGAATTTGTGCGTGAATTTTTTCTTCGTTAACAACATACTTTTTAATTACTAACATAATTCCAATAGTAATTAAGTTTGAAATAAAGTTGTATAAACTCAATCCAGAACCATAATTATTGAAGAAAACCAACATCATAATTGGAGAAAGATAAATCATAATTTTCATAATTTTCCCCATATCTGGCATACCTTCTTGTTGAGGCGCTTGCATAGCTTGGTCTCCAGTAGTCATTTTCATATAGAAGAAAATAGCAATAGCTGCTAATATTGGAAATAAACTTACGTGATCACCATAAAAAGGTATATTAAATGGTAATTTATAAATGGAATCGTATGAAGATAAATCGTCGGCCCAAAGAAAACTTTTTTGTCTCAAATCAAAAGCAGAGGGGAAAAACTGAAACGAGGCATACATAAATGGTAATTGAATTAATGCTGGAATACAACCCGCCATTGGATTTACGCCTGCTTTAGAATACAATGCCATTGTTTCTTGTTGTTTTTTCATTGGGTTATTTTTGAATTTTTCTCCCAATTCTGCAATTTCTGGTTTCAATACTTTCATTTTGGCTTGCGACAAGAATGATTTGTAGGTAATAGGTGACATCGCAATTTTAATTAAAATCGTAAAGATAATAATAGCAATTCCGTAAGACATAAATCCTGATAATAATCCAAATAATGGAATAAATACAAATTGATTAATCCAACCAAAAATACCCCAACCTAAAGAAACCAATTCATCTAAGTTTTTATCATAAGCACTTAATGTTTTATAATCTGTAGGACCATAATACATATTCATATCGTAGTTTAAAGCGCCATTTTTAAACTCTAAAGGCATTTTAGCTGAAAAGTTTTTAGTAAAAACGGTATCTACTTTTTCATCATCTACTAAATTATCCGATTTTAAATCTACTTTTTTAAATGGTGTATTGGTTAATAAAACAGAAGTAAAAAAGTGTTGTTTAAAAGCTACATAAGTAACTGCTTCTGCAGTATCTTCTTTATCTGAAGCCGCATTTAAATAATCGTCTTTTCCGTTATCAAATTCGTAAATTAATTCGGTATATCTGTTTTCGTAAGACACACTTTTTTCATTACGATATGTTTTTAAATTCCATTCTAAATCGGTTGGTTTTGAGGTGTTTAATATGTTTTCCAAACCTTGAGTACGAATAGAAAACTCCAACATATGATCGTTATCTTTCATTACATAACGGTACTCTAAAAACTGATTTTCACCTGTTTTAAGTTGCATTGTTACTACCTGATTTTTTCCTTCTTTCGTATATTTTGGTTCGAAGTATAAATCTTTTGTATGGATAACTTTACCGTCTTTTGTGGTAAACGTTAAATTAAAATTTGCATTATTATCTTTAATAATTTGTACCGCTTTACCGGAACCTTTCTTAAATTGCTCTTCATTTAATATAGTAGCTTCAGAAATATACCCACCTTTATTGGCTATTTGTAAACGCAATACGTTATTTGCTAATAAAGTGGTAGTATCTTTAGCTGATGGCAATGATGCTGCATAAGCGAAAGCACCTAATTTAGATAAGGCTTCTTGTGAAATTTTCCCTGTAGAATCTGTTTTTTGAACGAATTGAGTTGTAGTTGCTGTTACACTTTTAGGTGTTTTTGCTTCTTTATCAGCTTGTTCTTTTTTGGCTGTTTCAGCTAACTCTTCTTTTGTAGGTTGGTTTGAATACATCATCCACATTAAAATCCCGAAGATTAATGTGAAACCAATAAACGACTTAATGTCAAACTTTTTTTCTTCCATAATATGAATGTGCAACTCAAACGGAGTTGAATTAAATTTATAATTTGTATGCGTTTAAATAAAATCGTTACAATATAGCAATTCTATTTGTTTTTAACAGCCGCAGCCACTAATCCCATAAATAAAGGATGTGGATTTAACACTGTACTTTTATATTCTGGGTGGTATTGTACGCCAATAAAGAAAGGGTGGTTTGGTAATTCAATTATTTCCACCAATCCCGTATCTGGATTTAAACCTGAAGCTACTAAACCTGCTGCTTCCATTTCTGATAAATAATCACCATTAAACTCAAAACGATGACGGTGACGTTCTAATATATTTGTTTTTCCGTAAATTTTGTGTGCTAAAGTATTCTCTTTAATTGAACATTTCCACGCACCTAAACGCATAGTTCCTCCTTTTTCAGTTACCGTTTTCTGTTCTTCCATTAAACTGATAATCGGATAACTTGTGTTTTCATTCATTTCGGTTGAATTGGCATCTTTTTTACCAAGTATGTTTCTTGCAAATTCAATAGAAGCCATTTGCATACCTAAACAAATTCCTAAAAATGGAATGTTATTTTCACGTACATATTTTATGGCTTCAATTTTACCTTCAATTCCTCTTCCACCGAAACCAGGAGCTACTAAAACACCATCTAAACCTTTTAATTTATCAGCTACATTTGATTTATCTAAAAACTCAGAATGTATACTAACTACATTTACTTTTGTTTCTTGTGTAGCGCCAGCGTGAATAAATGCTTCTAAAATGGATTTGTATGAATCTTGAAGTTCCACATATTTTCCAACCAAACCAATATTTACTTCGTGTTTTGGATGTTCTAATTTGTATAAAAACTCATTCCACTGTTTTAAATCTGGCGTAGCTTTTTCTGGTAAATTTAATTTTTGTAAAGCTACTTTATCCAAACCTTCATCTTGCATTAAATTTGGCACTTTGTAAATTGTTGAGGCGTCAATTGATTGAATAACCGCATCTTTCTTAACATTACAAAATAAGGCTAATTTCTGACGTAAATCTTGAGATATTTCGTGTTCGGTTCTACAAACTAAAATATCGGCTTTTATTCCGCTTTCCATCAAAGTTTTCACCGAGTGTTGCGTTGGTTTTGTTTTTAATTCACCCGCAGCTGCTAAATAAGGTACTAACGTTAAATGAATTACAATACCATTAGTATCCCCTAATTCCCAAACCAATTGACGAACCGATTCTATGTAAGGTAACGATTCAATATCACCAACAGTCCCACCAATTTCAGTAATTACTATATCATAATCGCCAGAATTACCAAGCAATTGCATACGTTCTTTAATCTCGTTGGTAATATGAGGTACGACTTGAACCGTTTTCCCCAAAAATTCACCACGACGTTCTTTTTCAATAACTGATAAGTAAATTCTACCTGTGGTTACATTATTCGCTTGAGATGTAGGTACATTTAAAAAACGTTCGTAATGTCCTAAATCTAAATCTGTTTCTGCACCATCATCTGTTACATAACATTCGCCATGTTCGTACGGATTTAAAGTTCCTGGATCTACGTTAATATACGGATCAAATTTTTGAATAGTAGTTCTGTAACCTCTGGCTTGTAATAATTTTGCTAAAGATGCTGCTATAATTCCTTTTCCTAATGAAGAAGTAACACCACCTGTAACGAAAATGTATTTTGTTTGATTCATGTTGTTGTTTGTTGTGTTGTTTTGAGGGACATACAAAATGTTCGCTCTGATATTGAATTTAAAAACACGCAAAGATAATATTAATTAGCCAATTATCAATAAGTCAAATTGTCAATTATGTATTAAATTTAGGGTTTTGGATATTTTTTTTGAATATTATGAATTAATTCTTCTAATCCATT
>JBFYPW010000021.1:0-23114 GCA_041303115.1 Flavobacterium sp. | reverse complement strand
ATTCTATTTATATCAATCAATATTTTAATCAATTAAATATTGATGCCCATTATCACAATACAGGTAAAGAAATTTGGGAACAGACAAATGGTAAAGTTACACATATTGTAGTTTGTAGTGGAACTGGTGGAACAATTTCAGGTATTGGGAAATATTTAAAAGAAAAAAATCCAAATATTAGAGTTTTAGGTGTTGATGCATTTGGTTCTGTATTAAAAAAATATCATGAAACAAAAATTGTAGATCCAAACGAGATATATTCAAATAAAATCGAAGGTTTAGGTAAAAACTTAATTCCAACGGCTACTGATTTTGATATTATTGATCAATACGTAAAAGTTACCGATAAAGAAAGTGCTATTACAGCCAGAGAAATTTCCAAAACCGAAGGATTATTTGTAGGCTATACATCTGGTGCTGCATTTCAAGCTGTAAAGCAATATGCCGCTTTAGGTGAATTTGATGAAACTAGCAATGTAGTAGTTGTTTTCCCAGATCATGGTTCTCGTTACATGAGTAAAATTTATAGCGATGACTGGATGCAAGAGCAAGGTTTTTTAGACTCAGAAAATAGTGATGATTCAATGAAAATTGAGGTGATATAATAAACGCTTAACATATTATAAAAGCGGCTACATTTTTGTTAGCCGCTTTATTTATAATTTAAAATTGATATTTACACTCCATCTGGAGGTAACTTCTACCAAACCACCAACTAAATTTTGATTTATTGGCAACTGTAAATTAGAACCAAACGACCATTTTTTATACCCTAATTCAAAGCCAAATTTACTAAAAAGAACATCGCCTGAAGTATTTTTTACTTTTTGGTTGTATTGATAATTACTTTCATACAATTCACCAGCAATTCCAACTTGTGGGGCAAATGCAAATTTTTTATTCTCAAATAAATAAAAAATAGTAGTTGCATAATTAAATTGATTTCCAAAACGGTAGTATTTTTCGTTTTCATTTTTTATGATATAATTAATCATATTATTCAATCCGAATTTCTTTTTCTTTATTACATATTCAGAAGTTAATAAAACATCCCAACTACCCGTACCTAGTTGAAAACTAGGGTTAACACTTCCTGAATTTGCTTGTTTGTATGCACCTGTAGGAAGTTTTATCCCAACTCCTGCCTGTAAATTGTGTTTGAAAGAAGTTGAAACCGTATCTGTTTTTGATTTAAAAACGGTAGTTAATGCCAAAACTGTAATATCACCAATACCACTAATAGATTGATTTTCGTTCTGGGTTTCACGCTCATGATTGTGATAAGGAATTAAAGCTGAAACTTGAAACTTTTTAAAAACAGGTACTCTAGCCCATATTTGAACTGTATTAAAATTTTCTTCTAACCAAGGTGAATTGGAATACAAACCATCATTTGATTTATATTGTTGATTAAAATAGCGTACTCCAACAAAATTCGAATTAATCATTGAAGCAAAACCCATACTTCCTCCGCTTGCGCCACAACCACAACCATCACAATCATCTAATAACATTGTTTTAGTTGTGTATTTTTTTAAATAATTAGTTTGAGTTACAATTGGCTTATAACTCAATTTGTATTTTGGCTTTGGTTTTTCGTGGGCTTGAAGTAAGGTAACTACAAAAAAAGCAAGGATAATATTTTTCATAATTTGTATTTATTAATATTCAGCAAATTTTGGATTTGTGATAAACTCGTTATCTGTTAATGTTTTTAAAAAAGCAATAAGATTTGCTTTCTCTTGATTTGACAAAGGAATTCCTAAAGTGCCATTAGAATTTAAACTCGGGTCTAAAGTGGTTGAATTTACCATCCCCGAAGAATAATGATTTAATACGGCATCTAAAGTAAAAAAACGGCCATCATGCATATATGGCGCTGTAAGCTCAATATTTCTTAAACTAGGAACTTTAAATTTATACAAATCAACATCTAAAAGTGTTACTCTATAACGTCCAACATCATTAAAAGCTGGATTAATTGGCAAACCATTGTTTCTAAACGAATTATCCGTAAACAAATCTGTAGCATGACAAGTAGCGCATTTTTGATTAAAAATAGTATAGCCTTGCAATTCTTGAGCAGATAAATTACCGCCAATTTCATTTCTTCTAAATTTATCAAAACGAGAGTTAGAAGAAACCATCATTGCCATAAATTGACCTAAGGCCTTGAGCATATTTTCAGAGTTAATTTGTTTATCTGGAAAGGCTTGATTGTATAATTTTAAATATACGGGATCCGATTTCATCATAGCAATAGCTGTTGAAAAATCACCATTCATTTCAATCGGACTGGTAAATGGTATAATCGGTTGTAAATCTAAATGCGACGCTGCACCATCCCACATAAAAGTAGATTGAAATGCTAAATTCTGAATTGGTGGCGTATTTCTCGTTCCTATATTATCGCCTACACCATGGCTTAATGAATGTCCGTGATGTGTAAATGCATCTTGTTGAATATGACAAAATCCACAAGAAATTATTCCATCTGAAGCCAATCGTCCATCATAAAATAATTTTTTTCCTAATTCGAAACCTTTTTCAGTAATAGGATTATTAATTGTGTTGTACGTAGAAGGTGGAAAATTACTTGGAACTACAAGATTCAAAGGCAAATTCACATATTCACTTTCATCATCAGAATGTTCACAACCAAAAAATGATAAAAACGTAAGCAATATTAAATATTTTGCTTTCATATCGAATAAATATTAAAAAAGACTGTCATAAGAAAAGATGACAGTCTTTGTAATTAAATATTAATTATTATGTACATGATGTACTTCAAACATATTACTTAAATTTGAAGTAACTAAAGCTAATTTACTTCCTCCCATAATAGTAGGTTGTGTAGTTAAACTTATTTTATTTGTTCCATCAATTATATGTTGTAAATCTGACATAATATGAACTTGTGGTGTAATTGAGCTTCTAACCAAAGCATTGTTTGGAAAATTTAATGTTACATCAGTATAATTATAATCAGTACCTGTTTGACCTGTATGAACTTTATAATCTGTTGCAGTTGTTACCGTAGGCGAAGTAAAAGTACCTTCAAAAGCAACAAATTTATAACCAGCACTCCAACTCCACATCATACCAGCAGTTTGTGCTTGAGTAAGAAAATTACCCTGTCCTGTTGCACCAAGTGCCCATTGCGTTTGATCAACTCCTATTCCAAATTTGATGCTTTTATAATCACCTGCTGGAATATTTGGTAAATTTAATAACGTGCTTGATGCAGTTGCTTCATCAATTATAAAGTAACTTTCAGATTTAGGAATTGTAAAAGTTGAGTTATCCGTTTTTGTTAAAACTATATTGCTAACAATATACTTTACTTTACTTACTTTAATAACTTCACCATTAGAATTTGTATAGTTTGTAGCAAATGCTAAATCTGCACTTCCGTATACATTGTCAAATTCTACTTTTAAATTACCTTTTTCATCAACTGCAACAGCAGGAGTGTCATCATTATTACAAGAATTGAATACGAAAGCCATAGCCATAATAGCTATACTATTTTTTAATTGAAATTTCATTTTATTTTTAGTTTAAATTTATAGATAATTTATGCTTGAATTCTTTCAAACATTATTTTTTGGACATAAGTGCCCTTTCCGGTTAGAAAAGCGGAAGATCTCTTGTATTTAAACTAATTTAGTGGGTGGATGAAAAATCTGAGAACTATTTAAATGAAAATAGTTGTTAAAATAATAAGTAGAAATAACATCTACATAATAAACGCTTTTTTTGATTTCAAAATAAATAGCATTTTGATAATATAGCACTTCTATTTCTTGTTTATTAACTGATTTTTTATCTTTGGAAGTAGAACTTTCTTCTGAGGAAGCTTTTGCTAATTCTTTTTTAAGATGACATTTACCATTACATTCCATTTCTGGTTTGTCTTGGTTTTCACAAAGCTCATTTGTAATATACTCATAATTAATAAAATAGCTTAGAACTGGTGATATAGGTTTCACCAAAAATAAAAAAGCAATTAAAATAGCTATTTTTTTCACAATACAAAGGTACAAAAAATTCAAAATACAGATATAAATTGAAGGCATTTTTTAAATAAAAATTGATAAAAAAAGCTGAAAAGTAAATTCTTATAATTACTAAAAAAATAAAAAAAGATAATTATTTGTAAAAAAGGCTTTGATATTGAAAATATTTTTTATTTTTGATAAAACTATTAAAAAATTTGACAATGAAAAATTTATTAGGCGCTCTTGTTTTGTTTTTAGCTTTCACAGTAAATGCTAATGCTCAAGAAACATTTAAAAAAGTAGACGAGAAAATTGAAGCAAAGAAAAATATGACGGCTCTTGCTGAAGCAATAACCGTAGAAGGAACTTTAAGCGAAGATTTAACTAGATTATTTGAATACAAATTCAGAAATTTAAACGAAAATCTTTCAGCAGAAAGAAAAATCGAATTGGCTAGAGTAATTGAAGCTAAATTAAGAGCTACACTTTCTCAAACACAAATGGAAAGTATTGAAAGTAAACAAGGTTTGTTGAAAAAATTAACAAACTAAAAATAAATTACTTTTTAAAAAGCCCGTTTAGTAAACTAAACGGGCTTTTTTTTATATTATTTTAGCAACTTCTTGAATTGACTGAATCGTAAAATCTAAATCTTCATAACTTAAAGCATCGGTAATAAACCACGTTTCATATGCTGAGGGAGCAATATAAATGCCGAGTTTTAATAGTTCATGAAAGAACTTTTTAAATCTTTCGTTGTCTCCCTTTTTTGCAGTTTCAAAATCATACACTTCATTTTTATCAAAGTGAACGGAAATCATTGATCCTACTCTATTTATGGTAAATTCAATATTATTTTCCGACAGAACTTTGTGAATTCCTCTCTCTAAATAAGCCGTTTTTTCCTCTAATCTAGTAAAAATTTCTTTATCTGAATTTAATTCCAATAGCATTTGATATCCTGCCGCCATGGCTAAAGGATTTCCAGATAACGTTCCTGCTTGATACACAGGACCTAATGGCGATAACAAATTCATAATTTCATTTCGTGCTGCAAAAGCACCCACTGGCAAACCACCACCAATTACTTTCCCAAAACAAACAATATCTGCGGCAACTTGATACAATTCTTGTACGCCACCTTTTGCAAGACGAAATCCAGTCATTACTTCATCAAAAACTAATAAAGCTCCGTTTTTCTTACAAAGTTGCTTTAAACCTGATAAAAATCCATCTCTTGGAGGTATGCATCCCATATTTCCTGCAACAGGTTCTACGATAATTGCAGCAATTTCATTTTTATTGGCTTCAAAAAGCGCTTTTACATGCTCTAAATCATTATATTTAGCTAACAACGTGTCTTTAGCCGTTCCTTCAGTTACTCCAGGACTATTTGGCACACCAAACGTACTTAATCCACTTCCAGCAGCAATTAAAAACGAATCAGAATGACCATGATAACAACCTGAAAATTTTATTATTTTATCGCGTTTTGTATAACCACGAGCTAATCGTATCGCACTCATACAGGCTTCCGTACCCGAATTAACAAATCGAATTTTATCAATATTTGGCACCATTGAAATAGCCAATTGAGCAATTTTCGTTTCTAACTCGGTTGGCGTTCCAAAAGAAGTTCCTTTTTTTGCCTTTTCAATTATTGCATTCACTACAGGCTCGTGCGCATGACCTAAAATCATAGGTCCCCAAGAGTTGATGTAATCTATATATTTATTTCCATCTTCATCATATAAATAAGCACCTTTAGCTTCTTTAATAAAAATAGGAGAACCTCCAACACCTTTAAATGCACGAACAGGAGAGTTAACACCGCCAGGTATTACTTCATTTGCTTCAATAAATAACTGACTACTTCTTTGATATAACATTATTTTTTTACTTTTAATTTTTGACCGATTGAAATTCCGGATTCCAAAATATTATTTAAACTTTTTAATTCCTCAACAGATATATTGTATTTTTTTGATAACGAGTATAATGTATCTCCTTTTTCAACGGTATGCTCTCCAATAACTTGTACTTGAGTAACAACTCTTGGTTTTGGAATAAAATTTCTTCCTAAAACTTCATTGTCAATTTTATATAATTCGTACCGTTCTATGATACCAATTAATTTAGAAGGATATAACGTATCTGTTGCGTAACCCGCTTTTTTTAAGCCATTAGCCCACGATTCATAATCGCCTTTATCTAATTTAAACAAACTTTCATAACGTTTTCTTGAAGATAAAAAAGCAGAGTGATCTTTGTACGATTCAGTTGGGTCTTTATATTTTCTAAAACACTCTTGTTCGGCATCATCATCGTATTTTACAGATTCACCTGTCCATCCTGTATGGCATTTTATCCCGAAATGATTATTCGCTTCTTTAGCCAAAGATCCGAATCCCGCACCAGACTCTAAAATACCCTGTGCCATAGTAATACTTGCAGGAATTCCGTGAGTTTTCATATTGTTTTTTGCCGTTTCTTTAAAATCTTCAATGTATTTTTTTACATCTTCTGCTGTAGCTTTTACTTTAGATGTTGCTACTAATATTTCGCTACCAGAAGGATTTTCCTTCGTTGGAGATTTTGCTACTGGTGTTGGTTTTGTAAAAGGTTTTTTTGAAGCAGGATACGTTTTAGAATACTTTTTTCCTTTAGTAGTAGTGATTTTAGAACCTCCACAACCTGTTAAAAGCATCGTAAAAAATAGTATTAAAATTTTATTCATCATATCGTTATCTTTGTTTTTCGTGATTTTTCTAATTTTAAATTCATACCTGCAATGCCCTGTAAGCCACCAGTATGAATGGCTAAAATTTTTGAATTTGGTGGAAAAAAATCTTTTTGTATTAAATCAAAAATACCAAATATCATTTTTCCGGTATAAATTGGATCCAATGGAATAGCATGTTCCAAATAAAATGAATTTATAAATTCAATTAATTCGTTTGTTACTTTTCCATAACCTCCAAAATGATACTCACAATTTACAGACCAATTCTTTTGATTTGCAAATTTAGCAATATCATTTTGTAAAAAATCACCTTTTAAGGAAGAAAATCCAATAATATTTTGATGTGAAACAGAACTATTAATTATTCCTGAAATTGTACCGCCCGTTCCTATTGAAGAACAAATGTGTGTAAACTTGATATCATCTTCAGATAAAATTTCTTCGCAGCCTTTTATAGCTAATTCATTAGTTCCGCCTTCTGGAAGCAAATAAAAATCACCAAATTGAGATTTCATTTCCTCTAAAAATTCGGGCGTTTCTTTTAACCTATATGCATCTCTTGAAACAAAAACCAACTTCATTCCAAATTGTTGCGCTACAGACAAACTAGGGTTTTCTTCTATCTTTTTTTGTAATTCCTCGCCTCTAATTATTCCAATAGTTTCAAAACCAAACTCTTTTCCAGCGCCTGCAACAGCTACAATATGATTAGAAAATGCCCCGCCAAAGGTCAATAATTTCATTTTATTTTGGTCTTTAGCAGCTCGTATATTATATTTTAATTTTCTGAATTTATTTCCAGAAATTATTGGATGTAATTGATCTTCTCTTTTGATAAAAAGTTCAATTCCATTAGGAAAATGAATAGATATTTTCTGGTTTTTTGATTTCATAAAAAAGAAATAATTGTTTCGCAACTTAAATATTTAAAAACTAATACAATCATTTGCTGCAAAGTTCCTAAATTTGCGATTATGAACAATGAAATAAATCCAAAAAATTTAATAGAAGGAGAAGATTTTTATTTTACTCCTGAAGGATATAAATGTTTTACAGAAAAGCACCACTTAAAACGCGGCTATTGCTGCAAAAGTGGTTGCCGACATTGTCCATATGGTTTCGACAAAAAAACAGGAACAAACAAGAAATAAGAAGATAGATTAAAGGTATTCAGACCAAAATCTGAAAATCCAAAATCTAAAAATCCAAAATCTAAAAAAATGACTTTTAAAGAGCAAATACAACAAGGAATTCCGGATATTTTACCACAACAAAAACCGTACGAGGTAGCAATAAATCATGCGCCTAAGCGAAAAGAAATTCTTTCAGAAGAAGAAAAAAAATTAGCTTTAAAAAACGCTTTGCGCTATTTTGACGCCAAACACCATGCTACGTTGCTTCCTGAATTTAAAGCCGAATTGGAACAATTTGGGCGAATTTATATGTATCGATTTCGTCCAGATTACGAAATGAAAGCCAGACCAATTTCTGAATATCCCGGATATTCAGAGCAAGCCAAAGCTATTATGTTGATGATACAAAATAATTTAGATTATGCAGTAGCACAACATCCTCATGAATTAATTACATATGGAGGAAATGGCGCTGTTTTTCAAAATTGGGCACAGTATTTACTTACTATGAAATATTTGTCTGAAATGACAGATGAACAAACGTTATCAATGTATTCTGGTCATCCGATGGGATTATTTCCATCACATAAAGAAGCACCAAGAGTCGTAGTAACTAATGGAATGGTAATTCCAAATTACTCTAAACCAGATGATTGGGAAAAAATGAATGCGTTAGGCGTGTCGCAATATGGTCAAATGACTGCAGGAAGTTATATGTATATTGGACCTCAAGGCATTGTTCATGGCACTACAATTACCGTTTTAAACGGTTTTCGAAAAATAAAAAAATCACCAAAAGGCGGTTTATTTGTAACCTCTGGATTAGGTGGAATGTCTGGTGCACAGCCAAAAGCAGGAAATATTGCGGGATGTGTTACCGTTTGTGCAGAAGTGAATCCTAAAATCACACACATTCGCCATTCACAAGGTTGGATAAATGAAGTAATTGAAGACATTACACTTTTAGTAGCGAGAGTTAGAAAAGCAATGGAAACTAATGAAGTAGTTTCTATTGCTTATTTAGGAAATGTGGTAGATGTTTGGGAACGATTTGATGCAGAAAATTTACATATCGATTTAGGATCTGACCAAACCTCACTTCACAATCCTTGGGCTGGCGGCTACTACCCTATTGGATTTACATTTGATGAGTCTAATGAAATGATGGCTAACAATCCAAATAAATTTAAAGAAGAAGTACAAAAAACATTGCGTCGTCATGCTATGGCAATTAATAAGCATACGGATAAAGGCACGTATTTCTTCGATTATGGAAATGCGTTTTTATTAGAAGCTTCCAGAGCTGGAGCGGATGTGTTTGCAGAAAATCATATCGATTTTAAATACAATAGTTACGTACAAGACATTATGGGTCCTATGTGTTTTGATTATGGTTTTGGCCCTTTTCGTTGGGTTTGTGCCTCAGGAAATCCTGAAGATTTAGCAAAAACCGATGCAATTGCTTGTGCAGTTTTAGAGGAAATGATGAAAAATTCGCCAGTTGAAATTCAACAACAAATGGCAGACAATATTCAGTGGATTAAAGGCGCTCAAGAAAATAAATTAGTTGTTGGATCGCAGGCTCGAATTCTATATGCTGATTCAGAAGGACGAATTAAAATTGCAGAAGCTTTTAATCAAGCTATAGCTCGTGGCGAAATTGGAATGGTAATTTTAGGAAGAGACCATCATGATGTTTCTGGTACAGATTCGCCATACAGAGAAACATCTAACATTTATGACGGTTCCCGATTTACGGCAGATATGGCGATTCAAAATGTAATTGGCGATAGTTTCAGAGGTGCCACTTGGGTGTCTATTCATAATGGAGGCGGTGTTGGCTGGGGAGAAGTCATTAATGGAGGTTTTGGCATGCTTCTTGATGGGACTAAAGAAGCATCTAAACGTTTAGAAATGATGTTGTTTTGGGATGTAAACAATGGAATATCAAGAAGAAATTGGGCTAGAAATGAAGGGGCAATATTTGCTATAAAACGCGCTATGGAAACGCAACCTTTGTTAAAAGTAACTTTACCCAATTTAGTTGACGAAAAATTATTAAATTAAATATTAGAATATGAAATTAATTAAACTTCTATCGGTTTTAGGATTTTTTATCCTTACTTCTTGTTCATCTGTGTATGTAAATACAGATTATGACAAAAAAGCAAATTTTGCAGCTTACAAAACCTATGCTTACAACAAAAGTAGCATAGATAAATTAGAAATTTCAGATTTAGACAAAAAGCGTATTTTATACGCAATTGATGCTGTAATGCCTACTAAACAATTTTCAAAATCAGAAAATCCAGATGTCTTAATCAATATTTTCACCAAAGAGCGTGAACGAGTTAATGTATACAACAACATGGGTTGGGGCTACGGTTTTGGCTGGGGCTGGGGCTGGGGTCCAGGTTGGGGAATGGGAATGGGTTTCACGCAAACAACGACTACTCCAGAAGGCACGTTATATATTGACATTGTTGATGCAAAAACTAAAGAGTTAGTTTGGCAAGGAATAGGAACAGGATATTTAACAACAAACTTTGAAAAGAAAGACGAACGAATTGCTGAATTTGTTTCAAAAATTTTAGAAAAATATCCTCCAGTAATAAAATAAAAGCTCAAGCAAATATATTAATCCTGATACGTTTTTTAAATTCTTGTCAGGATTTTTATTTGCATGATAAAAATCATAATTGGATTTAAAATTTATTGTAATTTTACAACAAATAACACACAGCCTTTATGGAACTTAATTTTGAAAGCAACCCTCTGATAGACAGGTTACCTAAACATTTAAAACAATTCATAATCCCACAAGATTATACAGACTACACACCTATAAACCAAGCAGTTTGGAGATATGTCATGCGTAAAAACGTAAATTATTTATCTAAAGTGGCACATAATTCTTATTTAGAAGGATTAGAAAAAACGGGGTTAGAAATTGATAATATTCCTAACATGTATGGTATGAATCGTATTTTAAAAGAAATAGGATGGGCTGCTGTAGCGGTTGACGGATTTATTCCACCAAGTGCTTTTATGGAATTTCAAGCGTATAATGTTTTAGTTATTGCTTGTGACATTAGACAATTAGAACATATTGAATATACTCCCGCTCCAGATATTATTCACGAAGGTGCAGGACACGCTCCTATTATTGCCAATCCAGAATATGCAGAATATTTACGTCGTTTTGGGGAAATTGGTTGCAAAGCCATTTCATCTTCAAGAGATTACGAATTATATGAAGCAGTTCGATTATTATCTATCGTAAAAGAAGCAGAAGGAACTCCGGAAGCTGAAATTAAAGCTGCAGAAGACCAAGTTGAATTTTTACAAAATAATATGGGTGAATTGTCTGAAATGTCAAAAATTAGAAATTTACATTGGTGGACAGTAGAATACGGATTAATTGGGACAGTGGAAAACCCAAAAATATATGGTGCAGGTTTGCTATCGTCTATTGGTGAAAGTGCTTGGTGTATGACAGATGAAGTAAAAAAACTTCCATACGATATTTCAGCAGCAGATCAAAGTTTTGATATCACTAAGCCGCAACCACAACTTTATGTTACACCAGATTTTGCCAAATTAAGTTCTGTATTAGAAGAATTCGCCAATAAAATGGCACTACGAACTGGCGGTTTATCTGGAGTTCAAAAATTAATTACTTCAAAAGCAATGGGTACAGTAGAATTAAGTACTGGCTTACAAATATCAGGCGTTTTTACAAACGTAATTGAAAATGAAGGAAAACCAGTTTATATTCAAACCACAGGAAAAACAGCTTTATCGTACAGAGAAAAAGAATTAGTAGGACACGGAACAGCATCGCATCCTGATGGATTTGGTTCGCCAATTGGAATGCTAAAAGGCATCAACTTGGCAATTGAAGATATGGGTCCAAGAGATTTACGTGCCTATGATATTTATGAAGGTGAACAAATTACTTTAGAATTTGAAGGAAACATTAAAGTTTCTGGTGAAATTATTACTGGAACAAGAAATTTACAAGGTGAAATTTTACTAATTAAATTCAAAAACTGTACTGTAACTCACGGCGAAACCGTATTATTTGCTCCAGAATGGGGAATTTATGATATGGCTGTGGGTAAAAAAATAACATCTGCCTTTTCAGGACCTGCAGATGTTTCAAGTTTTGATATGATTAACCATGTTCCTTCATCGCATACCATCAAACAAAAAAAATCTAGCAAACGTGAAGAACTAGAAAATTTATACTTAAATATTAGAAAATTAAGAGAAGGGAAACCAGCTGAAATCACTTTGAAAGAAGCATTTGGGGCTGTAACTGCAAATCACGAAAACGATTGGTTACTTTCAGTTGAAATTGCCGAATTAGCTAAAAAAGAAAATCATTCGGATTTAATTGACAAAGTTTTAAATCATTTAGAAAAAGTTAAAACAAAACGCCCGGAAATAGCACATTTAATTGATGGAGGTTTGTCATTAATTTTCGGAAAATAAGTAACAAATAGTAACATTTGTTACATAACTTATTGTAAGATTCCCATATATTTGCTAAAAACAAAACAATATGGGAATTTTAGATTTTTTAGGATTTGGAAATAAATCCGCACAAATTGCAGAATTTAAAGAAAAAAATGCAATAATCATTGATGTCAGAACATATGAAGAATTTGCTGGAGGACACATTCAAAACTCCAAAAATATTCCCTTACAAATTATCGAATCGAAAATTAATGATATAAAAAAACTTAACAAACCAGTTATTACTTGTTGCAGAAGTGGAAACAGAAGCGGAATGGCAACAAGAATACTAAACCGAAATGGTATTGAATGCATCAACGGTGGTAGCTGGCAAAGCTTACAAAGTAAATTATAATAGTTGCTTTAAAATTTCATTTCAGGATATTTAGCCACAATTGAATTGATTTTCTGCTTTAATTTATCCTGAAATTTTAAATGACTTTCAGAATTAGGATTAAAAGGTCTGTGACTCAATGATTTTTGAATTTCAGAAATGTGTTGCATCGTTTCAAATTCGATTTCATTTATATAATTTTCAGAAAATTTCATCCAAATATAATCTATTGCGGTTTGATTTGGGTGCAACATATCTTCTGCATAAAATCGATAATCACGTAACTCGTCCATCATAATTTCATAACTCGGAAAATAAATACTTGAAGTAGTTTTTGATAGAAATGGATAAAGCGCAGTAATTAAATGCGATTTACTTACATTGTTTTCAATAAAACCGTCTTTACTATGACGGACAGGAGAAATGGTAAAAATAAATTTACAATTTGAATTTACAACTTGAATTTCTGAAACAATCCTTTTCAAACTCGATTCAATATCAGCAACAGAAAGCAATTCTTTCACAAATTGTTGTTGTGGAACTTTATGACAATTGGCAACAATTTCATCGCTTTCAATATGTTTATATGCCCATGAAGTCCCTAAAGTAATTAGACAATGTGTGGCATTTTCTATGTGCCAATTTGTGGTATCAATTAATTGGTTTAAAGTAATAAGAAATTCCACTTTATCAGGATTTGAAAGCTCGGAATGCACTTCAAAACAATGCCAAGCTTCATTATGAAAAAACACATCTTTCTCTGTAAAATATTTTTTATGAATACTTCTAAGAAGTATTTTTTCTAATGAAATTGGATTAAAAATAATTCCAAACGGATTGGTAATCGTTGAAAATTTAAAATAGTCAAATTTTTCTCCCATATTTTCAGCAAAACAAGAACCTAAAGAAACTAATTTTGAAGAATAATCAATTAAAAAATCAGATTTTTTTATGGGAATGGTTGTTTGAAATTTCATAACTTTATTTATCGTCATCCAAAAGTACAAAAACAAGTTAAATAGTTGTAAAATAATTTATAAAGTCTTTTTATTGTCTACTTTTGCCTCTTAAATTTTTACAAATGAAATTGCTTTATAAGTATTTACAAAAACACAAATTACTGCTCTTTTTTGCGCTTTTAATGGCAACTATAAACATTTGCTTTAGTTTGTCTGACTCCATTATTACTGGTAAATTAATGCAGGATTGTGGTGTGGGAATTTCGAAATACAAAGGCAATGAAATCGGTTTTATAAAATCTGTAGGATTTTGGTTGGGACTTTCGCTAACCGCAGCAATGATTTCTCGTATCACAAAAAACTTTCAAGATTACTTTACCAATATTGTCATTCAAAGAACAGGTGCTGAAATGTATACGGATGGTATAAAAAAATCTTTAGATTTGCCTTACGAAGATTTTGAAGATCAAAGTAGTGGCGAAACCTTAAGCAAATTGCAAAAAGCCAGAACCGACTCTGAAAAGCTAATTACACTTTCTATTTCATTAATTTTTCAAACCATAATTGGGTTCATTTTTGTAATTGTTTACATTTCTCGGATTGATTACAGAATTGCCTTTATTTTTGTATTAACAGCACCCATTATTGCATTTATTAGTTCCTTCTTAGGTAAAAAAATAAAAGCAGTATCGAGAAATATCGTTATGCAAACCAATTCCTTAGCGGGATCAACCACAGAAAGTTTACGAAATATCGAATTGGTTAAAAGTTTGGGATTAACCAAACAGGAAGAAAACAGGCTAAATTCAAATACACATAAAATTTTACAACTTGAAATTCAGAAAATTCGTTTTATTAGAAGTTTGAGTTTTATTCAAGGTACAACGGTGCATTTTATGCGAACTTGCGTAATTTTCGGACTGTATTATTTCTTGTTTAGCGATAAAATTGTAGTTGGCGATTTACTAACTATGGTATTTTTTACCTTTTTTATTTTTAACCCATTGCAAGAATTAAGTGCTTTTATTATCGCTAAAAATGAAACAAAAGTATCGATGGAAAACTTCGAGAAATTATTAAAAGCCAAATCAGAACACCGTCCAGAAATGCCAGAAAATTTTGGAAAAATCAGTTCTTTAGTATTTACGAATGTGAGTTTCAAACATAAAACTGCCAAACAGCCTGCGGTTGAAAATATAAATTTTTCTATTAAACAAGGTGAAACGGTTGCATTCGTAGGGCCATCTGGTTCAGGAAAAACAACTTTAGTAAAATTATTAGTTGGTTTGTATCCACCTGCTATTGGTCATGTTTTGTATAATGGTATCGATTCTAAAAATATTGATATTTTAAAACTAAGAAAACAATTAGGATTTGTAACACAAGATGCACAACTGTTTTCTGGAACAATTAGAGAAAATTTATTGTTTGTAAAGCCAAAAGCAACGGATGAAGAACTAATAAGCGCGTTGCAAAAAGCAAGTTGTGGCAAACTTTTAGAACGTGCCGAAAACGGTTTAAATTCGACAATTGGTGAAGGTGGAATTAAAATTTCTGGTGGCGAAAAACAACGGTTATCTATAGCAAGAGCTATTTTGAGACAGCCAAATTTATTAATTTTCGATGAAGCAACTTCTGCTTTAGATTCAATTACCGAAGAAGAAATTAATAGTACGATAAGAAATATTTCTGATGAAAACAGAATTACAATATTAATTGCTCACCGATTATCAACCATCATGCATGCTGATAAAATTTTCGTATTGGAACAGGGTAAAATTATTGAACAAGGAAAACACGAAGATTTATTGGTTGAAAAGGGGTTGTATTATGCGATGTGGCGCCAACAAATTGGAGAAAGAAAATAAAAAAACCGATTAAAGAAATATTAAAAATTATTATAATTTCTTTAATCGGTGTTTCAATAAAATTGGATATTTATTTTACGAAATTTACAGCATTCACTAAAACCGCAGTAATTCCTTTCGTGTCTTTACCTTTTCCTGAAGCGAAAAACGGTTGTCCGCCTCCATTTCCATCAATGTATTTTCCTAATTCACGGATTACAGTTCCAGCGTTTAAGCCTTTGTTTGCCACTAATTCTTTAGCGATATAACAATGAATGTTTGGTAAACCTTCTTCAATTGAAGCTAAAACAATAAATGAGTTTGGTTTAGAAGTACCAATAGATTGTGCTAAATCTTTCGTTGCACTCATGGACAAATCAACTTGTTTTACTAGGAAATTAATTCCATTAACATCTTGAAATTCAGAAACTAAACTTGTTGCTAATCCGTCAATTTTTTCTTTTACTAATTGCTCAATTTGTTTTTTCAATTTTGCATTATCGTCTTGTAACGAAGACACTGATTTTAAAACATCTTGAGGATTTTTCAATACTTCCTTAATTTCCGACAAGGTATTTTCTTGATTCGCATAGAACGCTTTAACCGCATCACCAGTGATGGCTTCAATACGACGAATTCCAGCTGCAACGGCACCTTCTGAGACAATTTTGAAATGCCAAATATCAGCCGTATTTTTCACGTGAATTCCGCCACATAATTCCTTACTATTTCCAAATTCAATCATACGAACACTATCGCCATATTTTTCACCAAATAAAGCCATCGCACCTTTGTCTAATGCTTCTTTAATTGGAATATTTCGATGCTCTACTAATTGCAATTGGGCTTCAATTTGTGAATTGACGCTTGCTTCTACTTGACGTAATTCTTCATCAGAAACTTTAGAAAAATGCGAAAAATCGAAACGTAAATAATTTGGGTTTACTAACGAACCTTTTTGCTCCACGTGTGTTCCCAAAATAGTTCTCAAGGCCAAATGCATCAAGTGTGTAGCCGAGTGATTTTTAGAAGTTGATGTTCTTAAATCAGTATTTACTTTTGCAGTAAAAACAGCATTTACATTTTCAGGTAATTGCTTAGCAAAATGTAAAATTAAGTTATTTTCTTTTTTCGTATCGATTATGTCAATCGTTTCATTTGCTGAAACTAAAGTTCCTTTATCTCCTACTTGTCCTCCACCTTCTGGATAAAAAGGTGTGTTATCTAAAACGATTTGATATAAAATTCCGTCTTTTTTTGAATCTACTTTACGAATTCTAGTAATTTTTACTTCATTTTCTATTTGGTCATAACCTACGAATGTTTCTACATTTCCAGGAATTAAAACCGACCAATCTTCAGTTGAAACTTCAGAAGCGGCACGAGAACGCGCTTTTTGTTTTTGCAATTCCGTTTCAAACCCAGCCTCATCTAAACTAAATCCTCTTTCTCTAAGAATTAAGGCTGTTAAATCAATTGGAAATCCGAAAGTATCATATAATTCAAATGCTTTTTCTCCAGAAACTTCTTTTCCAGTCGTATTTTGCACCACATTTTCTAACAATTGAATGCCTTGTTCCAAAGTTCTTAAAAAAGACGCTTCTTCTTCACGAATTACATTGGTAACCAATTGTTGTTGCAATTTGATTTCAGGGAAAAATTCTCCCATTTGATTCGCTAAAACAGGCACTAACTTATTGATAAAAGGTTCTTTTGTTTCTAAAAACGTAAATCCGTAACGAATGGCACGTCGTAAAATTCTACGAATTACATAACCTGCTCCTGTATTGGATGGTAATTGACCATCCGCAATAGCGAAAGCCACCGCACGAACGTGGTCTACCACCACACGAATAGCTATATTAGTTTTGTTTTGTTCTTCTGATATATTTTTGACTTCGTTTGAAGTGTATTTTAATCCTGTAATTTCTTCTACTTTCGCGATAAGCGGGGTAAACACATCGGTATCATAATTAGACGTTACATTTTGCATCGCCATACACAAACGCTCAAAGCCCATTCCAGTATCTACATGTTGTGCAGGTAATTTTTCTAAAGAACCATCGGCTTTACGATTGAATTCCATAAAAACGTTATTCCAAATTTCCACTACTTGCGGATGGTCGGCGTTGACTAAACTTCTTCCAGTTATTTCATTTCTTTCGGCATCTGAACGTAAATCGATGTGTATTTCTGAACACGGACCACAAGGACCTTGGTCGCCCATTTCCCAAAAATTATCTTTTTTATTTCCTAATATAATTCGGTCTTCTGGTACAAATTGTTTCCAAATATCAAATGCTTCTTGGTCAAATGGCACATTATCCTCTGTACTTCCTTCAAAAACTGAAACATACAAACGGTCTTTGTCTAACTTTAAAACTTCGGTAAGAAATTCCCAAGCCCAAGGCAATGCTTCTTTTTTGAAATAATCGCCAAAAGACCAATTCCCAAGCATTTCAAACATAGTGTGATGATACGTATCAAAACCAACATCTTCTAAATCGTTATGTTTTCCTGAAACACGTAAACATTTTTGAGTATCTGTAATTCGATTGCTTTTTGGCGTACCATTTCCTAAGAAAAACTCTTTAAACTGTGCCATTCCTGAGTTATTAAACATCAGTGTTGGATCGTCTTTTAATACAATTGGGGCAGAAGGAACAATAGTGTGTCCTTTGCTTTCAAAAAATTGTAAATACGCTTTTCTTATGTCTTGTGATTTCATTTTTATGATATTGAATCGAATAATTAATTTGATTGAAATTCTAAAAAAATATTTCAAAATATGAAACAAAATTCAAGTTCTTTCGTATAATAAGTGTTACTTTGTTGTAACGTGCACAAAAATAGTAAATTTTAATGAAATCGCTAACAAGAAAAAGTTTCTAAAAGACAACTTTTCTGTAAAAGAATTTGTTTTAATTACTATATTAGCCAATAAGGAAATTTAAGCTTTTGATTTATGTGTCAATTTGATACTAATCAATGAGTGAATAATAAAAAGAAAAAAATGCAAGTAAACTTACCAGAAAAAAGATATTATGGCATTGGCGAATTAGCGAAGGCATTTGACGTAAACGCTTCATTAATAAGATTTTGGGATAAAGAATTTGATGAAATCAATCCTAAAAAAAATGCAAAGGGCGACAGAATGTTTCGTCCAGATGATGTAAAAGTATTGCAAATGATTTACCATTTAGTAAAAGAACGTGGTTTTACTTTAGAAGGTGCCAAAATTCATTTGAAAGAAGGAAAAAAGAAAACCTTAGACAATTTTGAAATCATAAGTAAGTTGGAAGGTATAAAGAATCAATTATTAGAAATAAAAAAAGGACTTTGATATAGTAATCAGTGTTCCGTTTTTAGTAAACAGTAAAAAATTAACAATAAAATAAATTAACTTAAAACAATAAAAATTATGAAAAAATTTGCTCCCGTATTAGTTGTCGTAGGAATTCTTATTTTAGGATTTTTATACTTCATGAATGTTAAAAACAAAGCGTTACTATTTAGTCAAGCCACCGAAAAAGAATGGGGAAATGTAAATACCGCATACCAAAGAAGACTTGATTTAATTGACAATTTAGTCAATACCGTAAAAGGTGCTGCGGATTTTGAAAAAAGCACTTTAACAGCAGTTGTAGAAGCAAGAGCAAAAGCAACTTCGGTAACTATTGATCCAAAAAATATTACTCCAGCTCAATTAGATCAATTTAATCAAGCGCAAAGTGGTATTACAAGTTCATTATCGAAACTTTTAGTTAGCGTTGAAGCGTATCCTCAATTAAGAGCAACAGAAAATTTCAAGCAATTACAAGATGAATTAGCGAGTACTGAAAACCAAATTTTAACCGCAAGAACTCGTTTTAACGAATCAGTATTAGCATATAATGGTTATGTTTTAGCTATGCCGCAAAATATATTTTTAGGTAGTTATACTGAAAAAGCATACTTTAAAGCTGTTGCTGGAGCAGAAAATGCACCAAAAGTAAAATTCTAATTCAGTAAAACACACAAAATAATGCTAGAAAGCACAGCGTTTTTATCTAAAGCTGACGAACAAGAAATTGTTGCAGCGATTGTGATTGCCGAAAAAAACACTTCAGGTGAAATTCGTGTACATATTGAAGAAAATAGTACCAAACCTTCAATTGAAAGAGCTAAAGAGGTATTTCATATCCTTAATATGGATGCCACCGAATTGAAAAACGGGGTGCTTTTTTACATTTGTACCGAAACCAAAAGTTTTGCTATTCTTGGTGACAAAGGTATTAATGATTTAGTAGCACCCGATTTTTGGAATTCTACTAAAGATGTAGTACTTGAGAAATTCAAAAACGGACAATATAAAGAAGGTTTAATTAAAGGAATTTTAGAAGCTGGCAAACAATTGAAAAAACATTTTCCATATGATGATGAAACCGACACAAATGAATTGTCTAATGAAATTTCGAGAGGTTAATATGGAAATTAAAAATATAAAATTCCAAATTCTAAAAAGTATTGGTTTTATTGCTTTTTTATTGTTTTCTCAAGTTACTTTAGGACAATATACAATTCCTGAAAAACCCAGTTTTCAAACTTCTGTTTATGATTATGCAAAACTTTTATCTGACGTTGAAAAAACACAATTAGAAGAAAAATTAGTTAGATATTCTGATTCCACTTCTACACAAATTGTTGCCATTATTATTGAAGATTTAAACGGAGACAACATCCAAACTTTAACGCCAAATTGGGGAGAAGCTTGGGGGATTGGAGATGCCGAAAAAGACAATGGAATTGTAATTTTGCTTTCGAAAAATGACAGAAAAATTTGGATTTCACCAGGTTATGGTACAGAAGTACAACTTGTAGCTGGTATGACTGGTGAAATTGTTAGAAATGTTATAATTCCGGAATTTAAAGCTGGAAATTATTATACTGGATTAGACAAAGGTACTGATGCCATTTTTAAAGTTTTAACTGGAAAATACAAAGGCGAACGAAAAAAAGATAAAGGAAGTAGCATTCCAATACTTATTATAATTGTTTTTGTTGTTTTATTCTTAATCATAGCCTCTAAAAATAAAAGAAATAATGGCGGCAACTCAGGAGGTTTTGGCGGTCCAGACATAATGGATATTATTATATTAAGTAGTTTGGGTCGTAGTGGCGGAAGTTTTGGCGGCGGTTCATCATCTGGTGGTGGATTTGGCGGTGGATTTGGCGGAGGTGGCTTTTCTGGCGGTGGTGCTGGAGGAAGCTGGTAATTATTTTAAACTTATGATTATATCAATTTTACTAGTATTTGGTTTTTTAATGTTTCCATTCGTATTTAGAATTCTTAGAAACAATTATGCTTTTATTGCTTTTATTTCATTGAGCATTATTTATGTATTACTAGAATATTATTTAATTTACAACAATTTAGACAACATAAATATTCCTAAAAAATCAGAATTTATTTATTCGTTTAATCCTTTAATTTTTTTGATAACTTTTAAAACAATTGACATTGTATTCTTAAAATATAAAAATCGTCATATCTATTTTAGATCAAGATTTTCTAATTTATTTTCTGATATTGAAGCTGAAAAAGCTGAATGGATTGATTTAATATTTCAAATGCTAATAGCTTTTTCTCCCTTTTTAACACTTATTATTTCAGGACAAGACAAAGTATAAACAAAAAAACCGATAATCACTTATCGGTTTTTTTAATTTATTTCTGTCTGAAATATATATCTATTGGTACACCACTAAAATTGTAGTTTTCTCGCAATTTGTTTTCAATAAAACGTTTGTATGGGTCTTTTACATATTGTGGCAAGTTGGCAAAAAACACAAACTGTGGGACCGGAGTAGGCAATTGCATACAATATTTAATTTTTACATACTTCCCTTTTAATGCTGGTGGCGGTTGGTTTTCTATAATTGGTAACATCAAATCGTTGAATTTTGATGTTGGTACTTTTTGTTTTCTGTTTTCAAAAACCTCAACAGCAGTTTCTAAACCTTTTAATAAACGTTGCTTTTCTAATGCAGATACAAATAGAATTGGCACATCTGTAAACGGTTGAATTTGCTCACGAATTTTACGTTCGTAATCTCTTGCGGTCATAGTATCTTTTTCCACTAAATCCCATTTGTTGACTAAAATTACAATTCCTTTTCTGTTTTTTTCGGCCAACCAAAAAATACTTTGATCTTGTCCTTCAAAACCACGAGTGGCATCAATCACCAAAATACAAACATCAGAATGTTCAATAGCACGTACCGAACGCATTACAGAATAAAATTCTAAGTCTTCTTTAACTTTTGCTTTTCTTCTAATTCCGGCAGTATCTACTAAATTAAATTCGAAACCAAAACGATTATAAGTAGTATCAATGGCATCACGAGTAGTTCCTGCAATATCTGTAACCACAAATCTATCTTCACCAATTAAGGCATTAATAATAGAGGATTTTCCTGCATTTGGACGACCCACAACAGCAAAGCGAGGTAAAGGATTTTCATCTTCAACGGCTTCTGGCATCTCAGGTAAAACTTCTACTAATTTATCTAATAATTCTCCCGTTCCACTTCCATTCATAGCACCAATAGTGAAATATTCGCCTAATCCTAAATTGTAAAACTCTAACGCATCAGTCACACGTTTTGAATTATCTACTTTGTTCACAGCTAATAAAACAGGTTTAGTAACCTTACGTAGTAATTTTGCCACTTCATCATCCATTGGCGTAATGCCTTCTTCTACATCTACCATAAAAATAATGGCATCGCACTCATCAATAGCTAATTCAACTTGTTTTCTAATTTCGCCTTCAAAAATATCATCAGAACCTTTAATGTATCCACCTGTATCAATTACAGAAAATTCTTTTCCATTCCACTCACTTTTTCCATAATTTCTATCACGCGTAACGCCACTCACAGAGTCCACAATGGCATCTCTACGTTGGATTAAACGGTTAAAAAGAGTAGATTTACCTACATTTGGTCTTCCTACTATGGCTACAATATTATTCATTATTCTTATATTTTGTGCAAAGATAGTTTAAAAGTTGCGAGTTTAGGGTGTATAGTTAGGAGTTTTTGTAAGTAATACCAAACGCATTGCTTCAAACTAACTACTAAATTCTGTAAACTAATTATTTATTATTACTTTTGGTTGTATCCAAATCTTCGTAATTGAAAGGCATTGTTTCGCCAATCTTTATTGACTTTTACGAAAATTTCAATGTGTATTTGTTTATCGAAAAACAATTCTAAATCGGCACGAGCTTGCATTCCTACTTTTTTTAGGGCTGCACCTTTATGTCCGATAATAATTCCTTTCTGCGTATCACGTTCTACCATAATGATAGAGCGAATTCTTATGATTTTTTCATCTTCTAAAAACTCTTCAGTTTCTACCTCAACTGCGTACGGAATTTCTTTATCGTAATTTAATAAAATCTTCTCACGAATGGTTTCATTAACAAAAAAACGTTCTGGTTTATCCGTTAACGCATCTTTCGGATAATATGGTGGCGAAAGCGGTAATAAATCTACAATTCTATTTAGTACTTCTTTTACATTAAAG
>JBFYPW010000020.1:0-23289 GCA_041303115.1 Flavobacterium sp. | reverse complement strand
CCAATAAAAAACTCATTATACGAGGCATTACAGTTGCAATACCGTAAATAAGGGTTTGTTTAAGAAGTCTTCTGTTTGAACTCAATTTATTTTATTTAAAGAACAAAAATAGTTAATTATTTATTGGGTTTTGCAGAAGGATAGGCTAACATTGGTAATTCTTTTACATCTTCAATGATAATGGTGCTTTCCTTACTATTAATTTTGAAAAAAATCTGAGCTTGATTGGGTTTTAAATTCGTTTTTATTGTTGGTGTTGGAATCGTTTCAGACTCGTTATCAAATGTTTTAATTGACGCTTGATAAGATACATTATTCAATTTTATGATATTTCCTTCTCTATTTTGAAATTGAATTTTTATAAATTGTGTATTTTCTGGAATACTTTTAAGTAAATTAATATTAATAATAGTTCCGCCTCCAGCGCCTTTTATGCCACCAACCCAATTTTGAAAGGTTACTTTTTCAATATATTTCTTGGTTTCTTGTTGTACTTTATTAGAAGAACAAGAAACTAAATTCAAAAACACTATTGCGAATAGTCCAATTATTTTCATTTTTTTTAATTCAATATTTTAACAAAATGGAATCCTTTTGGTTGAAATCCGTGATTGATATAAAATTTTCCAGCGGTAAAATTGGTTGTAAAGGCATCTAAAACAATCTGATTTGCCCCTTCTTTTTCAGCAATTTTATGTACTTCTTCAATTAAAATATCACCTATTTTTTGCCCTCTAAAATCTTCGTGAACTACAAAACTATCAATTTCAATGTATTTCCCTGACCATAATTTTGTTCCAATCCAAACACCTGTTAACGCTATTGTTTTATTGTTTTTTGTAACAATAACTTGTTGGTAGTTGGCTTTAAGCATTTCATCTAAAAGTGTGCCATATTTTTCAATGGTAAAATCAGGATATAATTGTTGTACAATATCCAAATGCGCTAACATTTCCGCTTTTTGAGTTAAAATACGAATTTCCATTACTTTTTATCTAACAAGTTATCATTAAATAAGTCTAAAATTCTTCGGTATTCATCTACCCAAGAATAGGTTTTCTGAAATCCGTGCGCTTCAACTGGAAAAACGGCTAAATCCCAATCTTTTTTGCCAAGTTCAATAAAACGCTGTGTCAATCTAACAATATCTTGAAATTGCACGTTATCATCAACCATTCCGTGAAGCATTAATAACTTGTCTTGTAAATTATCCGCAAAATAAATTGGCGAACTTTTTTTGAAAGCTTCTGGATCTGTTTCAGGAAAATTTAAAATATTTGCGGTGTATCCTTGGTTATAATGTGCCCAGTCTGTAACCGAACGTAATGCTGCGCCAGCTTTAAATTCACCTGGTTTGGTTAATAATCCCATTAGTGTTATAAATCCGCCATATGATCCGCCATAAATTCCAACTTTATTAGCATCAATGCCTAATTTTTCAACTAAATATTTTTTTCCATCTAATTGATCCGATAAATCTTTTCCTCCCATATGACGGTAAATTCCGGTTCTAAAATCGCGTCCGTATCCATCACTCGCACGGTAATCTATATCTAATACCGTATAGCCTAAATCGGTTAACAAATTATGAAACATATATTCTCTATGATAGGTACTCCAATACTTATGTGCATTTTGCAAATAGCCAGCTCCGTGAACAAATATAATTGCAGCTTTATTTTTATTTTCTGCTTTTGGATTATAAACTCTAGCGAAAACTTCGGTACCGTCAGTTGCTTTAAAAGAAATGACTTCAGGCCTCTTCCAATTATATTTTTTGAAGGCATCTGAAATTGAAAACGTAATTTGTTTTAAAGTTGGATTGGGTTTGTTGTCCGCGAGATATATTTCCCAAGGTTTGTTGCTAAATGAATATCGTATTGCTAATTGGGTTTCATCTGGTGATAATTCAATTTCATACGCGCCATCATTGGTTAAAATTGGTGTTTTTTTTCCTGAAGAAATATCTAATTTATAAAACGAACGATTTCCAGGGTGGGTTTCGGTACTTGTAATATAAAAGGAATTTGATAATTTTGATAAAACTACATCACGAACTTCCCATTTACCTTGCGTTAGTTGCGTTTTCTTTTTTGTTTCCAAATTGTACGTATACAAATGAGAAAAACCTGTTGCTTCAGATTGAAAATAAATGGTTTTATTATCGGCTAAAAAACCTAACGTTCCATTACTAAAATTATAGCCTGGAATTCCAGGTCCGCCAATCCAAGCTTCATCGTGTTGGTACTCTAATTCAGAAACTGTTGCGTCTTTTAAGTTTAATTGAAGAATCCAACGGTCTTTATTATCTAAACTTCTGGCTTCAAAAACAGCTAAGTTTCCCGATGCATTGTATATTGGCGCTTGCATCGTAATTGCTTTTTCAACTGGTTCTAAAGATTTTAAATTATCGTATTCTTGATAATAGTTTGGAAAGATTTTTATCCCTGTTAAATTTGAAAAAGAAATTGGCATCACGCTATCTTTCTCGATACTATAAACATACATTTTATGTTTGCTATTATTGTTTACAGACACTTTTTCTCGTGCCGATTTGTTTTTAGTATATCCATCACTCGTAATGAAGTTTTCAATTTTTGTATCTTTTGTAGTTGGATATTCCGAAATTGTATACGTAACAAATTTTCCATTTGGGTTAATTTTTAATGATTCTAATGCATTCGTACCATATAAAATCTCCGAAGGAAATTTAAGTTTGTTTTCTGCGGCGCGTTTTTTATTCCATTCCGATTTTGCACTTTCTTGGTTTACAAACTGAAATAATTCTTTTTGTTGGTCATTTAGAAAAGAAGTTTTATTAGTTTCTGAAGAAGCTGTTCCAGATTTAAAATTAGTTAATTGAAGTAATTGAAAATTCTTTACATTCAATTGATACAGATTTTTATTTTGTTGAAAATAAATTACATCAGGATTACTACTTCTTTGAACAGCATTGATATTTGAAGTTGTTTGATAAATTATCTTGTTTTCTTTCGTTTTTTTATGATATGAAAATAATGCACCTTGATTTGTGTAATATACAACATCAAATTTTTCTTGCCCTTTATATTGAATATTCGAAAAGTTTAAGGCGTCTTTTGCTACTAATTTTGGTTGAGAAAAACCTATTTGCCAATGATAGGTTTTATCGCCAATTTCATTGTTTGGATTCCAATCAAAGTAAATAGTTTTCCCATCTACCGACCAACGTTGATTGGAAGGTTGATGACCAATAAATTCGTTCCCTTTCATTATTTCTTCTAATTGAAGGTTTTGAGCTAATAAATGAGAACTGAAAATTAAAAGAAGCGCGGTAAAAATATTTTTCATAAATAATCGGTTTTTACAAATATATAATTTTTTTCGCCACGGATTAAACTGAATAAAAGGATTTAAAATTTATTTGGAAATTAGTGCAAATAAAAAAAGTCCCAATAAATTGGGACTTTAAGAAGTTAAAAACAGTAAATAAAATTAATTATTTAATGCTTCCGCACCACCAACAATTTCTAAGATTTCTCCTGTAATTGCTGCCTGACGTGCTTTGTTATATGTTAATTTCAATTGATTTCTTAAATCAGTTGCGTTATCTGTTGCTTTGTGCATTGCTGTCATACGTGCGCCGTGCTCTGCGGCGAAAGAATCTCTAACTGCTTTATACAATTGCGTTTTTAACGATTTTGGTATTAATTCTAATACAATTTCTTCTTTTGATGGTTCAAAAATATAGTCTGATGAAATTGCAGCAGCGCCTTTAATTGGTGCTAATGGCAAAAATTGTTCGTTAACAACATTTTGTGTAGCTGCATTTACGAACTGATTGTAAACCAATTCTACTTTATCATATTCACCATCTAAAAATAAATGCGTTAATGACTGAGCTATTTCTGCTGTATTATCAAAAGTTAAATCGTCAAAAATATCACTTCTGTTGGCTATTACATAGTTTGTTTTATGTAAACCATCATTTGCTTTTTTACCAATGGCAAAAATACCAACATTATCGTGACCGTATTTTTCAGTTAAAATTTTAACTTGTTTTAATACATTTGAATTTAAAGCACCACATAATCCTCTGTTAGAAGTAATAGCTACAACTAATACCTTTTTTACTTCTCTTTGATTCGTATAATTAGCCGCAACATCACCTTCTAAAGAAGCACTTAGACTTTGAATTAACTCGGTTAATTTTTCAGAATAAGGTCGCATTGCAGTAATAGCATCTTGTGCTTTTTTTAATTTAGCAGCCGAAACCATTTTCATAGCAGAAGTGATTTGCATCGTTGACGATACAGATACAATTCTATTACGTATTTCTTTTAAATTTGCCATTTTTATTGGGTATTGGGTGTTGGGTTTATGGTGTTGGGTATCCTTTTTACTGAATACCCAAGACCTTTTTCCTTATACCTAATTAATTAGTATTTTGCAGAAATTTCTTTTGCAGCAGCTTCTAATACATTTGTGATATTATCATCAAATTTACCTGCTTTTAATGCATCTAAAACGTCTTTATGTTTTAAGCTTAAGAATTGTAAATAATCTTTCTCAAATTCTTTTACTTTATTTACAGGAACATTTCTTAATAAGTTTTTTGTTCCCGCATAAATAATTGCTACTTGATTTTCAACAGCAAACGGATCATTTAAACCTTGTTTTAAGATTTCAACGTTACGTTTTCCTTTTTCAATTACATTTAAAGTAACTGCATCTAAGTCAGATCCAAATTTCGCGAAAGCTTCTAATTCACGGAATTGTGCTTGGTCTAATTTTAAAGTACCAGATACTTTTTTCATTGATTTAATTTGCGCATTACCTCCAACACGAGATACAGAAATACCTACGTTAATTGCAGGACGTACTCCAGAGTTAAATAAATCTCCATCTAAGAAAATCTGTCCATCCGTAATCGAAATTACGTTTGTTGGGATATATGCAGAAACGTCACCCGCTTGTGTTTCGATAATTGGTAACGCTGTTAATGAACCACCACCTTTTACAATTCCTTTTAAAGAATCTGGTAAATCATTCATATTTTTAGCAATTTCATCATCGTTAATTACTTTACAAGCTCTTTCTAATAAACGAGAGTGTAAGTAGAAAACGTCTCCTGGATATGCTTCACGTCCTGGAGGTCTTCTTAATAATAAAGATACTTCACGGTAAGCAACGGCTTGTTTAGATAAATCGTCATAAATAATTAATGCAGGACGACCTGAATCACGGAAGTACTCACCAATTGCAGCACCTGCCATAGGAGCATATACTTGCATTGGTGCAGGGTCAGAAGCATTAGCAGCTACAATAACAGTATAAGCCATTGCGCCTTTTTCTTCTAATGTTTTTGCGATTGATGCAACAGTAGACGCTTTTTGTCCAATTGCTACATATATACAGAATACTGGTTGACCAGCATCATAAAATTCTTTTTGATTTAAGATGGTATCTAAACAAACTGAAGATTTACCAGTTTGACGGTCACCAATCACTAACTCACGTTGTCCACGTCCAACAGGAATCATAGCATCGATAGCTTTGATACCAGTTTGTAATGGTTCTGTTACTGGTTGACGGAAAATAACTCCAGGTGCTTTACGCTCTAAAGGCATTTCGTATAATTCGCCACCGATTGGTCCTTTGCCATCAATTGGGTTCCCTAATGTATCCACCACACGGCCAACCATTTGTTCACCAACTTTTAAAGACGCAATTCGGTTAGTTCTTTTTACGTTAGAACCTTCTTTAATTCCAGTTGATGGTCCTAATAAAACCACACCAACATTGTCTTCTTCTAAGTTCAATACGATAGCTTCTAATCCGTTGTCGAATTGAACTAACTCACCGTACTGAGCATTTGATAAACCATATACACGAGCAATACCATCACCAACTTGTAGTACAGTACCTACTTCTTCTAACGTAGCGCCAGATTGAAAATCTGATAATTGTTTCTTTAATATTGCTGAAATTTCAGCTGGTTTAATTTCTGCCATTTTATATATATTTAATGGTATTTATTTAATATGTAAATTCTCTTTTTAACTGTTGTAATTTGTTTGCAACAGATGCATTATATTGTTTGTCGCCAATTCTTAAAACAAAACCTCCAATTATTGAAGGATCTACTACGTTTGTAATAGAAATCGTGTTTGAAGAAAATTCTTTCAACTTATTTGTTACTTGTACTTCTAATTCGGCAGTTAACGGAACAGCTGTAGTAACAACTGCTTGCTCAATACCGCTTGCAATATCAAATAACGTATTGAATTGAAAAGTAATTGCAGACAAAATTTCAAATCTTTTATTTGCTAATAACAATTGAAACAAACCTTTAGTTTCTGCTTGTAAAGATGGAAATATTTCAGTTAATGCATTCATTTTTATCGTTCCATTTACAATAGGATTTGATAAAAAATCGTGTAACTCATTATTTTCTTTAATTGCAGCACCAATAGTTTTCATATCGTTATTTACAGCTAAAGCGTTATTGCTTTCTGTAGCGATATCTATAATTGCTTTTGCGTATCTAATCGCAGCTCTTGACATAACTTTAGATTAGTTTAATTTAACATCAGCTAACATTTTCTCTACTAATTTAGTTTGAGATTCTTTGTTAGATAATTCTTCTTTTAATAATTTTTCAGCGATTTCTAAAGATAATGAAGACACTTGATTTTTGATTTCAGCAACTGCATTATTTTTTTCGCTTTCGATTGTAGCTTTCGCTTGTTCAATCATTTTTGCGCCTTGAGATTGTGCTTCAGATTTTGCATCAGCAATCATTTTTTCTTTGATAGCAGTTGCTTCTTTAATCATTGTATCTCTTTCAGCACGGGCTTCATCTAATAATTTTTGGTTATCCGATTTTAAAGCCATCATTTCTTTTTTTGCATTTTCTGCTGAAAGAATAGCTTCTTTAATACCTTCTTCACGTTCGTTTACTGCATCTAAAATAGGTTTCCAAGCAAACTTTTTAAGTAAAAGGATTAATCCTACGAATAAAACTGTTTGCAAGATAAATAAACCAAATGAAAATTGACCTAATAATTCTTCCATTATATATATTGTTTAATTTTAATTTTCAGTGTAAACAATTGTTGTAACCAACCGTTACAACAATTGTTTTTTTTTAATTATTTTACTGCGAATAACGCTGCAAAACCAATTCCTTCAATTAACGCTGCTGCAATAAGCATAGCTGTTTGAATTTTTCCAGACGCTTCTGGTTGACGAGCAATAGCATCCATTGCTGATCCACCAATTCTACCAATACCTAAACCAGCACCGATAACGATTAATCCAGCTCCTACAAGGTTAAGAGTTCCTTCCATAATGTATATATATTTAATTAAACATTCAATTTATTAATGATGAGCTTCCTCATCATGGTGATGTTCTTCTTTAGCAGCTCCAAAATATAAAGCCGTTAACATCGTAAAAATATAAGCTTGTAATAAAGCTACTAAAATTTCTAATATTGATAATACGAAAGCCAACACGAATGATAGCGGACTTCCGATTGGACTACTAAACGTATACATTAACGCAATGATACTCATTAAAACCACGTGCCCAGCCAACATATTTGCATATAAACGAATCATTAATGAAAATGGTTTAATGATCGTTCCTAAAAATTCAATAGGCGCTAAAATGATTTTCATTGGAACTGGCACTCCTGGCATCCAGAAAATGTGACCCCAATAATTTCCATTAGCAGTAAAGGTTGTAATTAAATAAGTAATGATAGCTAATGAAGCAGTAATTGCAATATTACCAGTAACGTTAACTCCAAGTGGCGTTAAACCAAACATATTTAAAAACCAAATAAAGAAGAAAACTGTCAATAAATGACTCATGTATTTTTTATAATGTTTCTCTCCAATATTAGGTATTGCAATTTCATCTCTGATGTAAAGCACTAAAGGCTCGAAAAATCTTCCCACTCCAGTAGCAATACCACCATTTTTACTGTAAGATTTACCTAAATTTCTAAAAATCATAAACATTAATAAAGCAACGATTAAAATCATTACAATACTTTTTGTGATAGAAAAATCGATAGGTTTTGTATTTGTAGTATGATGTTTTTCATCAACATTGAAAGTCCCTTTTGCGTCTGTATTATAAATCATTCCATCGTGGTGATTTATCGCAAAATATTTTCCATTTGATTCCGCAACCGCTTCACCATGGTGAAATTCAGATGACATGAAGAAATGGATTCCATCTTCCCATAAAATTACTGGTAAAGGAAAACCAACATGCTTTTCATGACCTGATGCTTTTCCGTAAGAAAATAAATGAAAATCATGAGAATCTAATAAGTGATGTTGAATAAATTCAGCTCTTTCTTCTTGCGCTTTCATTTCTTCAGAAACAACTTCTTTAGTTGTGGTATTTTCGTGATTTACAACTTCAGAATGTGCTGGTTTTGCAACGTGACTTGTATCTGCATTTGCAAAAGTAACTACTGGCAAAACCGCAAAAATTGTGGCTATAAATAATTGAATTGTTTTTCTTGAAATCAACATAAAATATATATTCTAAAAAATAGTGTCCTAAAAATTTTTGCAAAGGTATATTTTTTCTTTAAATTACAATACTAGAAAATTACTTTTTTTACCAAATTATTCAAAATTAAATTGGTTTATTGTTTTTTATTTAAAATACCGATTGTAATAATCGTTTCAATTGCTAAAAAACACATAAAAACAATTAAGCAATTTGTTTTTTCAATTTGATGATTTGGTAAATTTATAATTGGTCTGACGATAAAATAAACTATTCCCGTTTTTACGAAAGTTGCTATCATAAAAACCATTCCAGTGTTGTCAAAGCTTTTTTCTGAAACCTTTTTTACAATAAATAAAATCAGGCTTGAAAACACAAAAAATATTAAAAACAAAAAGGCAATTGGAAAATGAAATTTTTCTTGGGGTTGTTTTAATACCGGCAGCATAAAAACCAACCGATTGATGGCGAATAACGAAAGTGTAAAAAAGAAAATTTGTTTAAAAAACAAGACGTTATTTTTCATTATTATTAAGTTGGTTGACTTGACGGATTACATTGTACATCGCTAAAAAAACACCTACAACTGTAAAAATCTTTACATAATTTTCGGATTGATATTTTTCGTCTAAATATTGACCTAAATAAGCAGACAAAAAAATAACCATTCCCATTTGTGCGGGAATGCTTATCAATTGAATCCATTTATTCAAAGGTTTGTTTTTGTTATTTTGCATTATTTTTTTAGATTTCTTAATAAAATCTATTTCGCAGTCTAAATTTTGAACTTTATTAAAAACAAATTTCTATAAATCCTGGTCTGATTTTTTCTGCTTATTTGATTTTAGCTAAATAGTCTTCAATATTTTTTCTTACCTGAACTACTTTATAATCTTCATTAGAAATAATTATAGGCGAATCTTTTAGTTTGTACTCTTTGTGTTCTTTAAGATAATTAGTCACCGATTCTGCAGTTGCTTCATTTATTATGCCGTGTAAAACTATCATATTTTTATCTACATTATAAATGTCATTTGACACTTTAACTTTGCTATCGCCAGATTCTTTGGCATATTTATTTAATTTTTCAATTAAATTTTTATGCGAATCTTCGTTTGGATAATTGGTAATAAATACCAAATTATAGGTTTTCGGTTTTTCTCCAAATTTTAATGATTCAAGAGCCAGAATATCTGAATTTAAAATTGACTCTATCTTTTTCGTCTCATCGGCTTTTGGGTAGTTTTTTACAATCTTTTGCAATGCCTCTTTATATGCTGAAATTCCGAATAACCTTGCGGTTATTTTTGCTTTTAAAACATCGAATTTTGCATTTAATTCATCGCCGTCGTATTTTTTTAGCAAAGCATCTATTTCTAAATTGGCTTCTCTAAACAATCCTTTTTCAACTTTCGCATACAACATATTAAATTCGGAATCCGCTGTAATATCTGCATTTATTGTAGTGTTATTAAAAGCTGAAGCATATCTACTTTCTGGATATTCTGAAACAATTTTTTGTTTAAAAACCAGTGCTTTTTCATTTTTTTCAGCACTATATAATTGATATAAATTATAATAGGTTGGTAAAATCAATTTATTTTCTGGTGTATTTACTAAAATATTTTCAAAAGAAGTTATGGCCAATTGATTTTCTTTAAGTTTTTCTTTAAAAATAGAACCCAATTGAAAACGTGCGTAATTTGCTTCAATATTTAAACTATCTAGTGTTTTAGAATCTTTAGGTAACTTATCAATGTAAAAGGCTGTTTTATATTTTGGTTCAGCACCAACTTCATCTGATTTATCAGCTGTTTCTTCTTCTGATTCCTCTTCAGATGCAGTATCTGATTGGTTTTGATTTGAAACCGCGACAGATTTCCAATTGTCGCCATATTTAATATCGCCCCATTTTTTCTTAAAATTAATTTTACCCTGTGCAACCGTTACGGCATTGTAAAAATAAAAATTACTTTGTAAACCTCCTGAATTCACTGGTGACTTTGTTAAATTTGGTTCTAAAACTGGGTTTTTAGCCATTGAAATTCCGCCTGCAGAATTTTTATCTTTTGGGCTTAGGTTATCACTAAAATTATCTCCAGAAAACATATCTGCTTTTTGATTTTGTTTGGATAACGCTAAATTGTCTGCTGCTTTTTTGGCCGCAATAGAATCGGATATTTTTAATTTAGCAATATGGTTTTGATAAAATTTTACTTTTTCTGAAGCAGACATTTTTGAAACACTAATGATACTATCCGAGTAACTAATAATGTCTAGATATTTTACAACATCTGTAATAATTTCTAACCTTTTTTTGGTCGATTTTACTTCGATATGTTTTTCAGGTAACTGCGCCAAAGTAGAATCTAAATATTTTTTTACGAAATGGAAATTTCGATTTCTGTAATATATTTCCGAGATATTTCTATAATTTAATGAAGCTAAATATTTATCCGATACACTATTTTTTATAGATTTATTATAGTTTAAAATGGCTAATTTGTCTTTCCCTTTTTTATCATAAAAAACCGCCCTTTGATGGTGAATAACATCTCTAAAACTTTTGTTTTCAATGTTTTCCAATAATTTGTCAATATTCTTATGAAACGCTACCGTGTCGCCTTTTGCAAAATCAAACTGATTCGCTTGTTTCAAATGCGAATAGATTGTATAGCTTCGTGGTGATTTACGTTTCATATCAATTACTTCCTGATAGGCTACAAATGCACTATCTGAATAATTTAATTTTTCGTATAATTGACCTAAAATAAAAGTATAACGCGCTTTTTCTTCTTTTAATTTGGTTTCTTTTTTTGAAATTTTTACAGATGCAATTGCACTATCTAAAACATTTTTTTTAATATACGCTTGCGCTAAAACGGAATGAATATCAGCCAAATCCTGGCCTGAAACTTTTTGTCCTTTTAGTGTTCTATTTAAGTTTTTTATGGCTAATTGTTCGTTTTCTAACTTTAGATTTACTTTTTCGCGCCACACTTGTGCTTGATACACGTTATTACTTGTTGGATACTTATATAAAATATAATTAAATGCTTCCATAGCAGGTAAATAGCGGTTTTCGTAATACCTGGATTTTCCTAACATCAAATACGATTCGTCAATTTGATTGTTTTTTTCGTATCCGCCAATATTCATAGAATGAATTTGAATGGCTTTAGTGGCCTTTGTTTCGGCACGTTCAAAATTTGCGTTTTTGGTTGCTTCGCCTACTTTTTGTTCAGTAGGGGTTATTTGCATTCTTTCCAAAGGAAGTACATTCCAAAAGTCATCGGAATAGGTCGCCTTTACATCTGTAATTCCTTTTTCTAACGCTAAATTTCCATTATATAATACATTATATTTTGTATTTGTTGAATGCCATTTTCTATTTATATAGTTGTCTTTTTTGGTAGAACAAGCCAAAATTAAGGCAAGTATACCAAAAGTGAACATGTATTTTAATTGTATCTTTTTCAATGTATTGTGATTTTTATAAATAACTTTAATTTTGGTTATTTAGTATGCAAACGTGTAAAAATAAGTTTTTTTTTTGAAAAATGAACATTACTTTTTTAAGATTATATCATTTCAATTAATTCCAAAGCTTTATGAATGCTTTTTACGTTTTCAAAAGTGATTAAAAGTCGTAATCCGTTTTTGGTTTCTTTTTCTTTTACTTTACATAAATTTCCGTTTTGTTGTGCAAATTTCATTACATTCATAAAACGATTACTTTGGTAAAAATTAGATTGCTGATCGCCAATAAAATACCCAACCATTTTGTTTTGTTTCAAAATTAAGCGTTCTAAACCAATTTGTTTGGCTTTCCATTTAATTCGCACACTATTTAATAGAGAAACCGCTTCTTTTGGCAAAGGTCCAAATCGGTCAATTAACCTTATTTCGTAAGCTTCTAATTCCGCATTATTTTTTATCGAACCTAATTCGTTGTACAAACTCAATCGTTCGGAAATATTATTGATGTATTCGTCTGGGAACAACAATTCAAAATCGGTATCAATCTGAAATTCTTTTACAAATTCTTTGGTTTCAATATCGTTTTCTTCTTCATACAAATTAGCAAATTCATTTTCTTTTAATTCGTCTATGGCTTCATTCATAATTTTTTGATAGGTATCAAAACCAATTTCATTAATAAAACCACTTTGTTCGCCACCTAACAAATCGCCAGCACCTCGAATTTCTAAATCTTTCATCGCAATATTAAACCCGCTACCCAATTCTGAAAACTGCACTAAAGCATTAATTCGTTTTCTGGCATCATCTGTCATAACAGATTCGGGTGGCGTGATGAAATAACAAAACGCTTTTTTATTGCTACGCCCTACTCTACCTCGCATTTGATGCAAATCTGAAAGTCCAAAATTATTGGCATTATTAATAAAAATCGTGTTTGCATTGGGTACGTCTAAACCACTTTCGATTATAGTTGTTGCCACCAAAACATCAAATTCTCCTTCTATAAAGGCAAGCATTAATTCTTCCAGTTTTTTTCCATCCATTTGTCCGTGACCAATTCCTACTTTTGCATTAGGAACCAATCGCTGAATCATCCCGGCAACTTCTTTAATGTTTTCGATACGATTATTGATAAAAAACACTTGTCCACCACGTTCAACTTCATACGAAATGGCATCACGAATGGTTTCTTCATTAAAACGAATTACATTGGTTTCAATCGGATATCTATTTGGCGGCGGCGTAGTAATAACAGATAAATCGCGAGCTGCCATTAATGAAAATTGTAAGGTTCTTGGGATGGGTGTGGCGGTTAGAGTAAGCGTGTCTATATTTGCGGCAATGGTTTTTAATTTATCTTTTACATTGACACCAAATTTTTGTTCTTCATCGACAATAAGTAACCCTAAATCTCGGAATTTTACATTTTTATTTACCAATTGATGTGTTCCAATTACGATATCTATTTTTCCTTCCTCTAATCCTTTTAAGGTTTCCGCTTTTTGTTTTGCAGTTCTAAATCGGTTCAAATAACTTACCGTTACTGGCATATCTTTTAATCTATCTACAAAAGTTCGGTAATGTTGGTAAGCCAAAATAGTTGTTGGTACTAAAATGGCGACTTGTTTTCCATTATCAACCGCTTTAAACGCGGCACGAATAGCGACTTCTGTTTTTCCAAATCCGACATCGCCACAAACCAATCTATCCATTGGACGGTCGTTTTCCATATCCATTTTTACATCATGAGTAGCTGTAATTTGGTCGGGCGTATCTTCGTAAATAAAAGAACTTTCTAATTCTTTTTGCAAATAACTATCAGGTGCAAAAGCATAACCTTTATCCAAACGACGTTTCGCATACAACTGAATTAAATTGAAAGCAATGTGCTTTACACGGGCTTTTGTTTTTTGTTTTAATGCTTTCCAAACACCACTACCTAATTTATATATTTTTGGTGGTGCGCCTTCTTTTCCTGTGTATTTTGAAATTTTATGAAGCGAATGAATACTTACATACACAATATCATTATCGGCATACACCAATTTAATAGCTTCTTGAGTTTTACCTTCTACTTGAATTTTTTGTAAGCCTCCAAATTTTCCAATTCCGTGATCGATATGAGTAACATAATCGCCAATAGATAAAGCAGTTAATTCTTTTAAAGTTACCGTTTGTTTTTTTGACGCGTTATTCTTGATAGAAAATTTATGATACCTTTCAAAAATTTGATGGTCTGTGTAACAGGCAATTTGTAATTCTGTATCTATAAAACCTGAAAATAAAGGAAAAACAATATTTTCATATTTGTCTTTCACATGAATGGCGGCGTCTTCATCTATGTCTTTAAAAATTTCTTTGAATCTTTTGGCTTGATTTTCGTTGGATGAAAATAAATAATTTTTAATTCCGTTATGAAAATTATCGTTTAAATTATTCATCAACAAATCGAATTGTTTGTTAAATGAAGGCTGTGGCTGCGTATAAAATTCGACGATTTTTTCGGATTTAAAAACTGGATTTTTATCTAATTCGATTATCGAAAAATCTAAGGCGCGTTTTAAAAATGCTTCCTGATTTACGAATAATTCTCCCGGTTTGGCGTGATGAATCGTTAGCGTTAATTTCGAATAGGCTTCTTTTGCTTTCTCGAATAATCGGTCTAATTTTCCACCTAATAAATCGGTATTTTGTAACACAATAACGGTTTTTTCAGAAATATAATCTAAGAAATTTTCTCGTTTTTCTTGTAATATTTTATTTTCAACATTAGGTATAATGGAAATTTTTGTGACTTTTTCTTTAGACAATTGCGTTTCAATATCAAACGTTCGAATGCTGTCAATTTCGTCACCAAAAAACTCGATTCGGTACGGCACATCATTAGAAAAAGAAAACACATCTATAATTCCACCTCGAACAGAAAATTCACCAGGTTCCGAAACAAAATCGACACGTTTAAAATGGTATTCAAAAAGTGTTTCGTTAATAAAATCGATAGATAATTTATCGTTAACACTAAGTTTTAAAGTGTTTTTATCTAATTCTTTTCGCGTAACTACTTTTTCAAAAATGGCATCTGTATACGAAACAATAATGGCGGGTTTTTTTCGAGAATTAATTCTATTTAATACCTCAGCACGCAATAAAACGTTCGCGTTATCAGTTTCTTCAATTTGGTATGGACGACGATAAGAACCAGGATAAAATAACACGTCTTGGTTGTTAATTAACGCTTCTAAATCATTCAAATAATAGGCTGCTTCTTCCTTATCATTAAACAATAATAAAAAAGGAAGTTCCGATTTTTTAAACAACGCATCAATCACAAATGAAAGTGAAGAACCTACCAAACCAGTAGCATTTATTTTTTTTCTGGACGCAAAAAATTCAGCAATTTGTCCAATTTTTGGATGTTGCTGATATTTTTGAATGATTTCTGATTTGCTCAATTTATAGTATTTGTTTTTTATATAATTGAAGTCCTTTTACCCTTTACCTTTAACCTTAAACCTAAAAACTACTTCTTTTTTTGAATTTCTTTTTGCTCTAAATCGTCAAAATTTATCGCTTTTGCATTTCGGGTAGTATCGCTAATACTTATGATTTTTGGCTCGCCAATTTCAGTTGGAATTCGGTTTTTAATCACAATTTCTTCGCACTGCATATAAAAAGCATTCAATTCTTTATTTATAGCAGCAATTAAATTTTGCACTTTTTCGTGAGGCACAACATCTAAAGAAAAATAGGTATCTAATGCTAATATTTTAGTTTGTAATGCTACAATTCTACTTCGTACTTGAGGGATGTTAAAATTTGTAGGTACATTTGTATGTAAAGCAGAAGATTTTGCAACTAAATTTAAAACTTTGTGTTTAAATGCGCTAATGGATGATTTTGGTTTTTGTTGAAGTTCTTCTTCAAAATTTTTCCAATCTTGCCATTGATTTAAAACGCCACGCACTTCTGGACTTGTGATTGGAATGTTTAACTGCCAAGCTTTATTGATTTGCTCAAAAGATTCTCGGTTTTTTTTCTCCATTTTTTCAACAAGTAGTACTTGCTCGTCATTTTGTTTACAAGAAAAAAACAAAATACTGCTAAAAACGGATACTATAAGTAGTTTACAAAAATTCATTCTTTTTTAGAATTATGAATCGCAAATTTACAAATGTTTATACGATTTTTTTTAAAATTTAGTGAAATAAATATTTAATAATCTGAATAGGTGGTTTTTACGAAATTCGAAAAAAACTGACAAAATAATGGGTTATTATTGCTAATACTTTATATTTGTAAGACAAAACTACTAACTATGCAAACCAAAATACTTATCATTGGCGCTTGTGGTCAAATTGGTACCGAACTTACTTCTAAATTACGTGCCACGTATGGTGTGGAAAACGTAATTGCTTCCGATATTAGAAAATTAGAAAATGACGTAGTAAATAACGGCATTTTTGAAGTTATAAATGCATTAGATTACAATCAGATTGAGCAATTAATTGAAAAATATCATATTACTGATGTGTATTTAATGGCTGCCTTATTATCTGCAACTGCCGAAAAAAATCCGGCTTTTGCTTGGGATTTGAATATGAATTCATTATTTCACGTTTTAAATTTAGCGAAAGCAGGAAAAATAAAAAAAATATTTTGGCCGTCTAGTATTGCTGTTTTCGGACCTACAACTCCAAGAGAAAATACGCCTCAATATACCATTATGGAGCCAAGTACTGTATATGGAATTTCAAAACAAACTGGCGAACGCTGGGCAGAATATTATCATAAACAATATGGTGTGGATATCAGAAGTATCCGATATCCAGGTTTAATTAGCTGGAGCACGGAAGCAGGTGGAGGAACAACCGATTATGCTGTGGATATTTATCATAAAGCAATTATGGATGGAAAATTTACAAGTTTTTTATCTGAAAATTCAGCTTTACCAATGATGTATATGGACGATGCTATAAAAGCTACAATTAGTATTATGCAAGCTGATGCAGATGCTATTAAAATTCGTTCTTCGTACAATTTATCTGGTATGAGTTTTACTCCAAAAGAGTTAGCAGCAGAAATCACGAAACATTATCCAGATTTTACAATTACTTACGAGCCCGATTTCCGTCAGAAAATTGCGGATAGTTGGCCAGCAAGTATTGACGATAGTGAGGCAAGAAAAGACTGGGGTTGGAAAAATGATTTTAACATAGAAAATATGACCGTTGATATGTTTAAAAATTTGAAAGCAACTATTTATAAATAAAATTTATCTGTCAATCTGAACTTGGTTTTTTAGTTTTTCAATTGCTGCATCTTCAATTAAAGACTTTATTTTTACGACTTCATTTGTATTATCATTTGGAATGGTCATTGATAACACGTAGTGTTTGATTTTCCAATTTCCGTTTTTGTCAACTACCAAAACACCACTTCCACGACAAATTTTCATTTGTGTATTTAACAATTCATCAAACCACGCTGTTTTTTTATCCGAAGAAAAATAAATATTTCTTTCTAATGAGTTAAAATTCCAAGCTTTGCCTTTATCGAAATAAGGTTTTGCAAATTGTATAAATGCTGGTTTATTCCAGTTTTCTGTAGCATCAGTTCCGATGAAAATGGCATCATCCGCCATCGCATCAAAATACGAATTAAAATTTGCTTCAGCTGCGGCTTTATGCCAATTATTCAAAACCAAATTAATTTCGGATTCTTGATTTATTTGATTTGTTGCTTGTTTCGATTTACATCCAATTATAACCAATCCGATTATAACAACTATAATTTTTCTCATTCTAATAATTTTTTAGTTACGGTACTACTGGCAATTTTAGAAGCAATACATCCTAAAATTACAATGGTAAACAATACAATTATTACATTTTTAACTTCAAAAACAACTGGATAGGCTAAGGTTGGATTTATCATTATTAATTCAAATTGTTGCTGAATTAAAACGATAAAAATTCCTAAAATCAAACCCAAAATTCCTCCGAAAACAGAAATGATATTTCCTTGAAATAAGAAAATATTCTTTAAATATTTAATTTCTGTTCCTAAATTGTATAAGGTTTTTAAATTGGTTTTCTTTTCAATAATCATCATAATAATCGCGCCAATTAAATTGAATAACGCAATGATAATTACCAAAGTAAAAATAAGATATACTACAATATTTTCGGTATTAAGCATTTTATACAAAGCATCATTTAATTGCGCTCTGTTTTTTACTCTTACTTGATTTGGAAATATTTTATTGATGGTTTCTATTGCATCTGTTTCCGATACATTTGGCGCCAGTTTAAAATCGATATAAGTCAACTGATTGGGTTTGTAATTTAATAACCCTTGTACTAAAGGTATAGAACAAAAAATATATTTTTCATCAACATCTTCGCTAACTTGAAAAATTCCTGAAGCTAGTAAAGGCGATTTATTAAAAGCATCATCTGGATTTTCAATTAAACCCGAACCTGGTTTAGGAATATAGACTTCTAAAACGTTATTAAAATCGAAAAGTCCTAAAGCTAATTTTCTAGAAATTCCAGAACCCACTACAACCTGATTGGTGTTTGGCTCCAACCAATCGCCAGCGTATAAAAATGTGTCAAACGCGTTTACTTGGCTAAAATTGGCATCAACACCTTTTATATACGCCACATGTTCTTTATTTTTATAATAAAACAAGGCGCGTTCTTCTACAATTTTGGTGTATTTAGTAAATTCTTTTGAAGATGTTAATTGAGCTTCTTGTGTTTTAGAGATCAAAAAAGATTTTCCTACAAGGGTTTCTATTCGTAAATCGGGATCGGTTGCATTAGTAAAGCTTAAACTAAAATCGCGCAAACCACTAAAAACAGAAAGCACTACAAAAAGTGCCATAGCACCTACAATTATTCCAAAAGATGCGATAAACGTAATTACATTTATGGCGGTAGTTTTAGATAAACTAAAGGCGTATCTTTTGGCTATGTAGAACGGAAAATTCAAATTATGATTTTTTTCGTTTTTCTAATAAATCTGGGTTTTCAATTGGGTTTTCTTTTCTTGAAAGTGCATTGTCAATTTTTTCTATGTAGTCTAAACTATCATCAATAAAGAAAATTAAATTCGGCACACGTCTTAATTGCAATTTTACACGTTGCGATAAATCGTGTTTAATTAAAGGCGCGTTACTTTTGATAGCTGCTAATAATTCTGGGCCTTTTTCGGAAGGAAAAACACTTAAGTACACCTTTGCGATAGATAAATCTGAAGTTACATTTACTTTAGAAACAGAAATAATTAAGTTAGAAATTGAATTTTTTCTAATCTCACCTTGTAAAATATCTACTAAGTCTGTTTGCAATAATGCCCCAATTTTTTTTTGTCTATTTGTTTCCATTGGGCAAAAATACAATTTTTACTCACAAAATAAGCAGAAATACATTTATGAATGTTTATTTTTGCATATTAATTCCTGTAATAATGAGAAAAATAGAACATATTGGCATCGCGGTTCATAATTTAGAAAATTCAAATGAATTGTTTTCAAAACTTTTCGGACAAGCCGCTTACAAAACAGAAGAAGTAGCAAGCGAAGGTGTAAAAACATCTTTTTTTATGTGCGGCCCTAATAAAATTGAATTGTTAGAAGCCACAAATGAAAACAGCCCGATTGCAAAATTTTTAGAGAAAAAAGGCGAAGGCATTCATCATATCGCTTTTGATGTGGAAGATATTTATGCAGAAATAGAACGACTAAAACTGGAAGGTTTTACCGTTTTAAATGAAATACCAAAAAAAGGAGCCGACAATAAATTAGTGGCTTTTTTGCATCCGAAAACCACAAACGGCGTATTAATTGAACTTTGTCAAGAAATAAAATAGATTGATTTCAAGAACGTTACCCCACATTTTTAGAATCGAATAAAAAAAGATTTGCTTGCAAATAAAAATAGTAGTAATATTGCACCTCCAATAGAGGTCCTATAGCTCAGTTGGTTAGAGCACCTGACTCATAATCAGGTGGTCCCTGGTTCGAGCCCAGGTGGGACCACAACAAAACCCTTGTAAGCATCAGTATTTACAAGGGTTTCTTATTAAAAAGTTGAGCAAAAAGTTGAGCAAAACCGAATGCTCAACTTTTTTTATTACCTTATTTTATTTTTTTTTAGATTAAACCTATCAATTTATTACCAACTTCAAATTCTCCATTTTCTCTCACATAAATAATTTCTATCCAACAATTAGAGTTTTTAAAAAAATCTAAAATAGAAAAAATTTGTTTCAGCTATTAAACAATCTAAATTACTCTTTTTTAAACCAAATTCTTTTTGCAATATTGTATGAAAAAGGATGAAATATTTTTTATGAGTAAACAATAAATTATTCAATGATATTCTTTTAAAAATTCTCTTTGCTTCTTTAATATAACCTAATTTGAAAAGGCAAAAGGCTTTCATCAAATCTAGACTTTCGTAATATCCAGGTTCTATGGGCGAAGCATAATTAAATTTATAATCAAACTCACATATTTTAATTAATTCATAGCTTGATTCATAATCTTCTAATAGGTTAAATGTGTCGATTAAAATATATTGATACATAGGAAAGTAAGCTAATGGCGAATTCCCCCTCTCAATTTTTAATTCTGAATCAAAAGCAATTGATTTCCATTTTATTAAATTTTTATCATCTTTTACCATGAAATAATAAAATAAATGAGATGCCATATATCTTGCTTGTATAAAGGGATGGAACGAATTATTAATTTGAAGTTTTTTTAATTTTTGAAAGGCATCTTTTAATAATTCTTCATTTTGCTGTAAAAATGCACTGAAAACTCTCAAACTATTGTAATAAATAAAAGCTTCCGAAGTTTTTTTAGAATAAGCATAGGCTCGCAAACTTTTTAAATAATTTTCATTTGATAACATATCAATCATTGGGAATCGTTCAAAGAAATATATTTGTGCCGAATTATTCTTAATTAAAAACCCTCTTAAATGGAGTAGTAAATTTTCGTTTGAAAAAATTCTTTTCGCAATGTTCCCACAAGCTTTTTGATAATTATAATCGTTTATGTTTGTAACTTCAATTAAATAAAAGTCTTTAATAATTTGAATTTCAGTTTTGGAAACTTTATCTACTGACTTATTATTATCAACATATTCTTTTATTATATCAATCGATGATTTTCCTATAAAAGTTCTATCTTTTATTATGCCAAAATATCTTTTCAAAGTTGTTGCACTAATTCTCTTTCCTGTGGTCAACCATATTTGATTGGATAATTCAATGCAGTCTGAATTATTCAATATATCCTTACCAAAAACTTCACTAATTAATTTTTTATCGACTATATAATTCATAAAGCAAATTTAATGAATTGTCACCCTTTAAAAATAGATTTAAAAAATTGGACATTTTTGGATAGAATAAATGAATTAAAAAAAAATAGTTTTACAATATAAACTTTTTTAAAAATTACAATATGGCAAAATGTGCAAACTGTGATTATCCTTATGCTACATCAGGAAAATGTTCAAATTGTGGCAGTACAAGTCCTAATGGATTTTCAAAAGCTCTGGGGAGATTATTATTACTTATTCTAGGCATATTAATCATGGTACTTTTAGGTCGATAAATAATAAAAAACAATTTAAACTTTAATCATGAAATTAAAATCAATATTAGGAATTATTATCTCTATTTTAGGTATTACACTAACCATATTTAATTGGCTCTCATTTACTATTCAAATACCTGAAACTGCTGGCTTAAATGGATTATCTTGTCTTGAATGTACATACAATATTAAAGGATATCAATTAGAACACCATGAGCATTCAATTACTTTAATGATATTAATAATTTTTTGTTTTATGTTTTCTTTTATTAATTCAATTATAAGTCTTAATAAAGCTAAAAGAAATATTTAATTAAATTAAAATTCTCATTAACATATATAACATGTTCGCTTATTGTATTTATTAATCAAATTTATAAATGATGAAAAAAATTATTTTATCTACAATAGTAGCCATCACTTTAATACATTGCAAAAACAATAATAGCGATATAACAGAACAACAAATATCAACTACAAATGATACTTCTTCAGTAGTTGGTGGCTCTAATGAAAAAAACGATGAACAAGTGGCAGCCGACCCATTTTCAAGCGCTACAATTTCAGAAGAAGAAGGCAATAAAGAAGTACAATCTGAAATTATTTTATGTGAATGGTGTGGAAAAGTAATTCAAGGGTCATCATATGGAATTAAAGGTATGAGTCATTATGTAGAAATATTAAATGATGATGAAAGAACTTCTTATACTAATTATCATCAAAATTGTGCTTATGAAAAAAAAGCACAAGACGAATATAATAATTCCCACTAATATGAAGTATTATATAAAAAACAAAATCACCGGAGAACAAATCCCAAGCCCTCTAGATTTTGAAGTTGCAGAAAATGATTTTCCAAAATACATTTCATGGAATGAAGCTGTAAAATTGGCTAACCAAATGGGAGAAGATTGGCGGCTTCCTACTAAAGCTGAAATTGAACTAATAAAAGAATATAAGTTAGTTTTTGGATTAGATAAAAGGGTTTATTGGACTAATGAAGTTGAAGAAAATATAGCTTATTCTAAAAGTTTTAAATGGTATTTACCCTCAAGATTTGTTGTCAAGCAAAGTAATTGTGGCGTTCGTTTTGTAAGAACTAGTAAAGCTAATATAGAAAAAAAGATAGATGAAAAACCCGATTTAATTCCTTTGTCCGACAAAATTATTAGAATTGATGATTAAAGGTGTTATTATTTTATTAAGTTTTTTTTGGCTTCATTTTTCTTACTCTCAAACAAAACTTGAGCAAGCGGTTATAAAGGAGCTTAACGACTACAGAAAAAAGCATAATTTAGTAGCTTTAGTATATGATGCAAAGTCATCTGAAATGTCAAAATATCATGCAGTTTATTTAAAGAAACTGAACGAATATAATTATTCTCCGCTTGATTTAAATAGTAATCAAGTACATGATGAACTCATAGATTTACCAAATTTTAAAGAAATGACTTTTGAAGAAAGAGCCAAAAAAGTCTTACATCTTAAATGGTTAGGTGAAATTTTAATTCAATGCGCTTTCAAACATGAAAATGATCAAGAAACTGCAAAGTCAATTGTCAACACATTTGATAATTCCCCAGGACATAGAGAAATAATGCAAACATACTATAATCCAAAAATATTAGACCGAGTAATTCCAACAGTTTCAATTTCAGTTTTAGAAATAGTATCAG
>JBFYPW010000019.1:0-23596 GCA_041303115.1 Flavobacterium sp. | reverse complement strand
ATATATTTAGATAACGCAGCCACTACTCCGTTACGTTCTGAAGTAATTCAAACGATGATAGATGTGTTGCAAAACGATTTTGGAAACCCATCTTCTACGCATAGTTTTGGTAGAAGTGCGAAATCGATAATTGAAACCTCAAGAAAAACAATTGCAAAATATTTAAACTGTTCTGCTCAAGAAATCATTTTCACTTCAAGTGCAACAGAAGGAACAAATTGGATTTTAAGAGAAATGGTTAAAAATAATGGTATTAAAAAAATTATTACCAGCAAAATTGAACATCACGCCACTTTATATACGGTTTTAAATTTGCAAAAGGAATTTGGAATTGAAGTAGAATATATTTCCGTTTTGTCTAATGGGAATTTAGATTTATTTGATTTCGAACGAAAATTAGATGATAAAATTCCAACTTTAGTAACCCTAATGCACGTTAATAACGAAATTGGAACGCAATTAAATTTAGATACAGTTGCTGCTATTTGTCAAAAATATAAAGCTATATTTCATTCTGATACGGTTCAATCTATAGGTAAAGTTGCCATTGATTTACAAAAGACTCCTTTAGATTTTTTAGTGGCAAGTGCACATAAATTTCACGGACCAAAAGGAATAGGTTTTACTTTTATTAGAAAGAACACTCCAATACAACCTATGTTGTTCGGAGGCGAACAAGAAAAAGGATTACGAGCTGGTACAGAAGCCGTTCATCAAATTGCAGGTTTGGCAAAAGCATTTGAGATAGCAAACGAACAATTAATTGAAGAAACGAGATATATAACAGAATTAAAATCATATTGTATTACAAAACTACACGCAAATTTTGATGGAATTATTGTTAATGGAGAAAATACATTCTATAATATTTTAAATATATTATTACCTTTTTCAGAAGAAAAAACGGCGTTAATTTTATTTAATTTAGATATGAAAGGCATTGCAGTTTCCAGAGGAAGTGCTTGCCAAAGCGGGAGTGTAAAACCCTCACACGTTTTGGCTGAATTTTTATCTTCAGATGAAATAAATAAACCTTCATTACGAATATCATTTAGTCATTATAACACAAAAGAAGAAATTGATATCTTAATTGAAAGTTTAAAAACCTTATAAAAAAAATGCCATTCAAAATTTGAATGGCATTTTTTTCTTGTGTATTGTCGAATTTATTTAGACCACAATTCAATACTATCTTTATTTTGTTTTATATAATCTTCATTTTTTTCAGCTGTTGCGCCTGCTAAAGATAATTTTGCAGTTTCAATTGCTCCTTTTTTATCGCCTAATTTAAATTGAATTAAAGATTTTAATCTGTAATACCAAAACGGTACTTTCTCACCTGATAAAGGAATTGCTTGATTTATCCAAAGTAATGCTTTATTTAAATCAGTATTTGATTGATAATAATATTGTGCACTTGCATAATAGTCTTTTGCAGAAGGACCATTCATAACGTCTTCAATAGATTTCAAAACAATTTTTTGAGTAGGAACCTCAATTTTTACTGATACTAAAGTTTTTTCCCAAGACAATTCTAAATTAGCAGCCTCAGTTGTTACATTATTAAATGAAATAGTAAATGTTTCTACTAATCGGTTTAAACTTTCAGGCTTTGCTGATGTTTTCAAAGCAACTTTTTCTTCCATCCATTCTTCTGGTAATCCCCAATTGTCGGTATCTTTGTAAAAAATAATATCCCACGAATCAGCTTTTGGTGTAGTGAATAATGCGTATTTTCCTTTTGCTAATGATTTTCCATTTATTGTTACATCCTGCGAAAAAGTAACTGTAGTATTATCGTTTGCACCAGTTCTCCAATTTTTTCCATAAGGCACTAATTCTCCATAAACCGCTCTTCCTTTTGCACTTGGTCTGTGATAATCAACACTAATTTGTGTTAAACCAACAGTTTGATCTATTTTTGACATTGGACTTGCTTGTGGTGTAGCAATCTGTGCACTTATTACTCCTGAAATAAGTAATAAATTAAATAAGATATATTTTTTCATAACTCAATATTTTTTGCTAAAATACTATTTTAATTTGTTATTCAAAGTTAATAAAATACAAATAAATTAAAAATGATTTTTTGTTTAGTAAAAATTAATAAATTAGATTTGTAAAATAAATACTACAAATTATGAAAAAAATTAAAATTTTATGTTTTGCGTTATTAGTTATATCGCAATTAAGTTTTTCACAAAATAAAAAAATCGCAGTGGTAACTTTTTATGCCAACAAAATGATTTCATTTGAAGATTTAGGAATCGGAGTGGATGTTTTATTAGGAGATGTCCTAAAATTAAGAGATGATCCAAATTTCAATTTAAATCCAATTTTGAAACAATACCATAGTAACTTTTTCAACAATTATTCAAAAGAATTACCTTTTGATCTTTTACCTGAAAGTGAAGTTTTGAATAATGAGGCTTACCAAGCATTTTTACCGAAATATAATTTACCAAATTATATGGCAAATAATTATTTAACAATCGATAAATATAAATACATTTATGAAGGCATTGGTGGAAAAGTTAATGAAGAAGGAATTGCAAAAATCTTTGCTGATAAAGCAGACGGTGTAATGTTTATAAATATTGATTTTGCTTTTGAAAAAGGTTTTGGAGTTGGTAGTACAGCTACTGTAAAAGTTAGAGCCACGACAAGAATGGCTTTATATAATAAAACAGGTGAAAAAGTATTTGCTTTTTCAGAATCTGAACGTTCTAAAAAGACATCTGTTATGATAGGTGGTCTTCCAATTATTAGTCCTGAAAAGATTTTGCCAATGTGTGAAAGTGCTTTAACTGAATTAATGGGTGATTTAGGAAAAAGAATTGCAAAAATTGTAAAGAAAACAGAAATGAAATTGTAATTCATATTTAATACAATAATTTAAATGCCTTAAAATTTTTAAGGCATTTTTTTTGAATAATTTTGTTTAATATTTTATTTATAAAGTTAAACAAATGTATATTTGCATAATTAAATCATAAAAAATGAAAATATACAGATTAGCATCCAAACAAAATTTACCCATTTCTAAAAAAGAAGCTTGGGAATTTTTATCAAGCCCAAAGAATTTAAAAGCAATTACACCTGAATATATGAGTTTTGATATATTGAGCGGTGCAGATAGACCGATGTTTGCTGGACAAATTATCCAATATATTGTTACGCCTTTGTTAGGAATTAAAACTACTTGGGTTACCGAAATTACACATGTAGTTGAAGGAGAATATTTTGTAGATGAGCAAAGATTTGGACCTTATGCTTTATGGCATCATAAACATTTTATTAAAGAAATACCAGGTGGCGTGGAAATGGAAGATATTATCGATTATAAAGTTCCAATGGGGATTTTAGGACAATTGGTTCATCCATTTATTGTAAAACCAAAACTAGATGAGATTTTTGAATACAGAAGAAAAAAATTAATTGAACTTTTTGGAGAATTTAAGTAATATGACAATTTTTTGGTTTAGAAGAGATTTACGTTTAGAAGACAATACAGCTTTTTTTTATGCTTTACAAGGTAATGAAAATGTTTTGCCTATTTTTATTTTTGACGAAACCATTTTGCAACATCTTGAAAAAAATGATGCTCGTGTAACTTTCATTCATAATCAGCTTGAAAAAATAAACGTCGAACTTCGAAAAATAAACAAATCTTTAGCTGTTTTTTATGGAAAACCAATTGATGTATTTGAAAAACTTATTAAAGATAACCAAATAAAATCGGTATATACCAATCACGATTATGAGCCGTATGCCAGAAAAAGAGATGTCGCATTAAATGAAATATTCAAAAAAAATAAAATTGAATTTAAAACGTGTAAAGATCAAGTAATTTTCGAAAAGTCTGAAATCACTAAAGACGATGGTTTACCTTATGTAGTGTATACCCCGTTTTCAAATAAGTGGAAAGCAAAATTAAAAGAAACTAAACTTGTAAATTATCCATCCGAAACGTTGTTAAAAAATGTAACTTCCCATTCCTACCCTTTTTTATCGTTACAAGATATCGGTTTTCAAGCAACATCTATACAATTACCAAACTATACAATCACTGAAAAATTAATTTCAGAATATGAAGCTACTAGAAATTTTCCAGCAACTAAAAACGGCACGTCATTAGTCGGCATTCATTTGCGATTTGGAACTATAAGCATTAGAAAATTAGTACAACACGCTTTAAAATTCGAAAATGAGACTTTCCTAAAAGAATTAATTTGGCGTGAATTTTTTATGCAAATTTTATGGCATTTCCCTCATACTCAAACCAAAAGTTTCAAACCTAAATACGATGAAATAAAATGGGTAAATGATGAAAAGCTATTTAAAAATTGGTGTGATGGAAAAACCGGTTATCCTATGGTAGATGCAGGTATGAGAGAATTAAATGCTACTGGACATATGCACAATCGCGTACGAATGGTGGTAGCCAGTTTTTTATGCAAACATTTATTAATTGATTGGCGTTGGGGCGAAACCTATTTTGCTTCTAAATTATTAGATTATGAGCAATCAAGTAATGTTGGAAATTGGCAATGGGCAGCAGGTTCTGGTGTTGATGCAGCACCGTATTTTAGAATTTTCAATCCTACAGAACAAATTAAAAAATTTGATAAAGAATTAAAATACATCAAAAAATGGGTTCCTGAATTGGAAACACTTCAATATCCAAATCCAATTGTTGATCATAAAGAAGCTAGAGAAAAATGTTTACGCGTGTATAAAGAAGCAGTTGGGTAATTTATTTTAAAATGTTTTTATAATCTAATTCTTCAAAACTATCTATTACCAAATTTGCCAAGCTGTAATCTTGTTTTTTTGAATTAACACTTCTGTAACCTACACAAAAAACGCCAGCTGCGTGGGCGGCTTTTATTCCGTTAGTACTGTCTTCAATAACAATACAATTTTCTTTGTTAGACTTTGATAATCTTACAGCTTCTAAAAAAATATCTGGATTGGGTTTAGATTGCGGAAAATCTTCACCAGAAACAATGTGAGAGAAATAAGTATCCAATTTAAATCGGTTAAAAACGCGATTTATAGTTACTTTAGACGAAGAAGATGCTAAAATTAACTGAATACCATTTTGATGTAATTGTTTAATTAAATCCTCCACCCCTTCTAATAAAAACAAGTCTGCTTTGGTATCGAAAGCATCATTAAACAGGCTTCGTTTTTTTTCTACTAAAGTGGGAATGTCTTCAGTTACACCAAAATGTTCTTTAATTTTTTGAAACACATTTTTAGTTGAATTTCCTGTAAAAGTCGCAAACATTTCTGCAGAAACTTCTATTCCTAATTCTTTAAAATGTTGATAATACGCATAATTATGTACGGGCTCTGTATCCACAATTACACCATCCATATCAAAAATCACAGTTTGTAACATCCTTTTTGTTTTCTTGCGAAATTAAAAAATTAAATGATAATTAAACCTTTTTGTGTAACTTTAGTCAAATATTAAACGAATTGTTGATTTTGCAAGAAGAAAAATTATTTATAGAAACGCTCATAAATCCGAAAACGCAAAATACCGCGTTTAAAGAATTGGTGCAACGCTATCAAAAGCCTTTATATTATCATATTAGAAATATCGTTTTAAATCACGATGATGCGGATGATGTGCTTCAAAATACGTTCATAAAAGTGTTTTCAAATATTGGTAATTTTAAAGGCTATAGTAAATTATATTCTTGGATGTTTCGAATAGCAACGAATGAATCGCTTACTTTTATTGAACAGCGCGCCAAAAAACAAGGAATTTCTAATATAGAAGTACAGCAAAAGGCAATATTAAATTTAGAATCAGATGTATATTTTGAAGGAAATGAAATTCAATTACAACTTCAAAAAGCCATTGCTACTTTACCTGAAAAACAACAATTGGTTTTCAAAATGAAATATTTTGAAGAAATGAAATATGAAAATATTAGTGAGATTTTAGATACTTCAGTCGGAGGCTTAAAAGCAAACTATCATCACGCGGTAAAAAAAATTGAAGAATATTTAAAAAACAATTAAACCATTTACATAAACAAAGGTCTAATATATAATGAAAACAGAATTAGAAAATAATAAATTTACAAGTGGTTTTACTACTCCTATCGATTATTTTGATACTATATCAGATAGAATAGTTGAAAAAATAAACGGAGAAGCAACTACAAGTTTAATTCCTAAAACATCAGGTTTTAGTGTACCTGAAGATTTTTTTAAAAAAAATGAAGCTAACTTGTTAACTAGAATTAATTTTACCGAAGTTAAAGTTGTTAATTTAAAATACACGTTATATAAAGTAAGTGGAATTGCAGCAGTTTTATTACTAACTATTATTTCTCCTATGTTATACCATTCAGCAGAAACAAAAAATAATGAGTTAGTAGAGATGAGTTATTTACAATTGCATTCCGAAGAATTAAGTGTATATGAAGTGGGCTCTATGTTAGACGATAAAGAATTAATAGAATTAGAAAATGAGTTGATTTACAATAATTTAAACAATATTAATTAAATAAAAAGTAAAATGAAAAATTTAGTAATGCTTGTAGCGTTTGTTTTTAGTTTGAGTAATCAAGCGCAAGAAAATTTAGAGGCTAAAAAAGTAGAAATAGAGAAACGAAGAGCGCAATTAATTGAAAAAAGAGAAGAAATACTTGCCGCTAGAAAAGTAGAAATAAAGAAACGAAGTGCGCAATTAATTGAAAAAAGAGAAGAAATACTTGCCGTTAGAAAAGAAATGATACAAGAAAAAAAGGATAAAATTAAATCGTTAAAAATTGCATTTATTTCTCAAAAATTGGCACTAACTTCAGAAGAAGCAGAAAAATTTTGGCCCGTTTATAATAAGTATGACGACAAAATAATGGCTTTAAAAGAAGCCCAAATGAAACTTCGAGTTGGTAAAAAAAATGGTACCGATGAAGAAGCTTTAAAAAAAATTGAAGAAGCCGAAGCTATTGAAACGGAGGTAATGCTTTTAAAAAAGAAAATGCGTGCAGAATTAATTCCAATTATCACTGCTGAAAAAGTTGTAACATTAGAGCGTTTAGAACACGAATTTCACAGAAAAATTTTAGAAAAACTACAAGGACGTAAAGGCAATCATCCACCGCCTCCACCTAGAAGATAAATAATAATTAATAAGCCATTTCTAATGGCTTATTTTTATTTTGGTTACTTTGTTTTTACCTGCTAAATACAAATTATTTTCTCCACTGAAACGAAGGGTATAAAAATCGGTATCATCTAAAATTTTTGTCCAATTTTCTCCAAAATTAGTAGAATAATAAACACCTGAAGTACCACAAGTATATAGTACTTTACCACGACTATTTGGCATAAATTGTACGCAGGATGCATATCCAAAAGCATTATCTTTTGAAACAATTTTCCAAGTTTTTCCGCCGTCTTTAGTTATTGCTTTATTGGTAGAATTATCTTTCTGATTTTCGTAATTTCCACCCACAATAATTCCTTTTCTTTTGTTGTAAAAATCCATAGAAAATGCACCAGTCATAGCTTTACCTTGAATTATAGGTGTCTCAAAAACTTGCCAAGTACTGCCTTTATTTTCACTCATAAATAACCTAGATTTTTTACCTCCCGAAATAATATAAATAACGCCATCAATAATTTTTACATTAGTATCGCTTGCCGCAAAAGCCGCTTCACCTTCAACTGTTTTTGGTAATAAATCACAGGGTAATTTCTTCCAAGTTTTCCCTGAATTTTCTGTTAAAAGTACAGATAAACAATCTTCTGTTGGATCTCCAATAACTATTCCTAATCCTATTTTTGCATCAATAAACATACTGTCATAAAATACTTTTTCCCCAGTTTCAGAATAAATTAAATTTGAAGCTGCACTATATCCAAAAGTATTTAATGTATACATATTCGCAGGAGTTCCAGCGTTTAAAACATATATACTTCCATTTGCATGTGCCATACTTCTAAAATCAGTATTTTCTTGCTGTAATTTTACGATTTTAGTTTCAGCCTCGTTTTGAAAACTTATAAATCCTGCTTTACTATTTGTACCTCCAAACCAAACTCCATTTATTGTTGGATAAATAGCTCGTATGGAAAGAGAATCCAAAAACACATTTTTTCTATCTAAAACTTTAAATGTTGATTTACAGGATAAAAAAACAAAAAACAACAATATTGATATATTTCTCATAAACTACTTATTTAACGCTAATATACAATTATTCAAAAAATGTCGACCTTTTATATCTATATTTTAGAGATCTATTAGTTTAAAACGAGCTATTTATAGCGTGAATCAACACTTTTTCGTTTTTAATTGTTATCTTTGCAAGCATTTTTATACTTAATACATGAGATTTCACAGAAACATAAGTTTTGCAGTAATAGACGCCTTAATGGCAATTTTCAATGAAGGCGAATATGCTGATAAAGTTGTTGCCAGAGCATTAAAGTTAGATAAAAGATGGGGAAGCAGCGATAGAAAATTTGTTGCTGAAACTATTTATGATATTGTTAGATGGAAACGACTTTATGCTGAAATAGCTGAAATTAAAAAAGAACCATTTGAAAGGGACAGTATTTGGAGAATGTTTGCAGTTTGGGCAACTTTAAAAGGGTATACATTACCAGATTGGAAATATTTTGAAGGTACACCAGTAAGAAGAATTAAAGGTAAATTTGATGAATTATCTAAAGATAGAAAGTTTAAAGAATCTATTCCAGATTGGATGGATGAAATTGGTGTAAAAGAGCTAGGAGAAACAATTTGGTCTAAAGAAATTACTGCTCAAAATGAACCTGCGAAAGTTATTTTACGTACCAATACCATCAAAACAACTAAAGAAGCGTTAAAACAAGAATTACTTCAATTAGACATTCATACAAAAGTACTTCCTGATTATCCTGAAGCATTAGAATTAGAAGAAAGAGCCAACGTATTTATGACAGATATTTTTAAAAATGGCTTGTTTGAAGTACAAGATGCCTCTTCTCAAATGGTGGCTCATATGTTAGATATTCAACCTGGAATGAGAGTGGTTGATACTTGCGCAGGTGCCGGTGGAAAAACATTACATATGGCTTGTTTAATGCAAAACAAAGGGCAAATTATTGCTATGGATTTGTACGAAAGCAAATTAAAACAATTAAAAATTCGTGCCAAACGAAATGGAATTCACAATATTGAATATCGCGTTATAGATACTACTAAGGTGATAAAGAAACTACACGGTCAAGCCGATAGAGTACTTATTGATGCGCCTTGCAGTGGCTTAGGTGTATTAAAAAGAAATCCAGATGCTAAATGGAAATTAAAGCCAGAGTTTATAGACAACATTCGTAAGGTTCAAGCTGAAGTTTTAGAAAGCTACGCTCCTATTGTAAAACCTGGAGGAAAATTAGTGTATGCTACATGTAGTGTCTTACCCTCTGAAAACCAAGAACAAGTAAAAAAATTCTTAACTACTGAAATTGGAAAGAACTTTACTTTCGTTCATGATAAAAAAGTATTAGCTCACGAATCTGGCTATGATGGATTTTACATGGCTTTATTAACAAGAAATAAATAAACCCCAAAATATGAAAATAAAATTACTATTATTATTGTTATCTGCTCATTTTGGTTTTGGTCAAGCAGGTCTGCCTGCAAATCCATATTATAATGGAATGAATTGGACGCTAACTGGCATGAATTTAAAAAATGCTTTAGCGACAAAAATTACAACAACACATACTAATTTTTTAACTTATTCTGAAGATTGGAATGCAACTCAAGCAACCGATGTAAATCCAACAAATTCAAGCAATGTTTTGTTATTATATGGATTTAGTTCTACAACTTGTCCAGCATCTACATCAGATGATAATGACCATAGAGAACGAAATAGTATGAGTAATGGAGGTGGAAATTCTTGCGAATGGAACCGTGAACATGTATATGCAAAATCATTAGGAACACCCGCTTTAGTTGATGGCGCACTTACTTCAACTGATAGTGATGCTGGCGAAGATGCACATCATTTAAGATCTTGCGATGTGGATAGAAATAATAACAGAGGAAATTTAAAATTTGCTGCTGGTTCTGGTAATTCAGCACCTGTTACAGGCGGTTGGTATCCAGGAAATGAATGGAAAGGCGATGTGGCTAGAATGATGATGTATATGTATTTAAGATATCCTTCACAATGTTTGCCAATTAATGTGGGTACTGGTGCAACTGTTTCTACAGATACAAATATGATTCAATTATTTTTACAGTGGAATGCAGAAGATCCTGTTTCTCTTTATGAAGATAATCGAAATACATATCATGGGAATTTATCAAACACATATGCGCAAGGAAATAGAAATCCATTTATTGACAATCCTTATTTAGCCACTGTTATTTGGGGAGGACCTGCAGCAGAAAACAGATGGCCAACAGTATTTTTATCATCTCAAAGTTTCATAGCAGATTCAGCTGTTCAGGTATACCCTAACCCAACAATTTCTAATGAAATTGAAATTGCTACAGAAGAAAGCATTTCGAAACTTACATTAATTAATGTTAATGGTCAAATAGTAAAAGAAATTGTTAATCCTATTTTTTACCAAAACACGTTTAAATTAAATAATTTACCACAAGGATTTTATTTTTTACAAATTAATGTTGAAAAAGGAAGTCTGACTAAAAAAATTATAGTGAACTAATCTAATTTTTATAATTATATTATAAATCTCTAATTATTAATAGTTAGAGATTTTTTCTTTTTGAAATAAATCCAACTTAAACTAAAATTAGTCATATTAAAGCGTACATTCGTAAAAAAATATGTCCATTGAAATAAAGGTTGCAGCTGTAGAACATTTGTTTAGTCAATTAGATATTGAAATAAACACCTTTCAAAAAGAAACTAAGTTGCATTGTAATGTGGGTTGCGGTAAATGTTGCACAAAATTAGACATTGAGGCCTCTCCATTAGAATTTTTACCTTGGGCATTTCATATATTTTTAAATGGTGAAGCAGAAAAAATTCTTACCGAATTAGAAATAAAAACTTCCACAATTTGCCATATATACAATCCTTTAACCTTATTAGATAAAGTAAACGGGAGTTGTAGTAATTATCCTTATCGTGGATTGATTTGTAGATTATTCGGATATGGCGCAACGAAAGACAAATACGGACAATTGCGATTGGCGACTTGCAAAATAATAAAAAGCGAGCAAGTAGCAAACTTCAATAATTCAACAGAATCAATAAATAAAGGTCTTCCCGTTCCTATATTTACTGACTATTATATGAATTTATCCCAAATAGATTTTCATTTAGGAAATATTATTTTACCAATTAACCAAGCTTTAAGATATGCCATAGAAGAAGTGTTACAGTACTATGCCTATCGACCTTTGCCGAATGGATTTAAAAATATTGCTTAGCATTCTTTTCATTATTGCTGTATATTGATTTGACAATTCTTTTTTAAACCGTAAATTCGCCAAAAAAAAAGAATGTCAATTGAAAGAAAAGTTCAAGAAATTGAATTGTTATTCGAGAAATTAGAAACCGAATTAACTACTTTTACCTCTAAAACTCATTTATTCTGCAACGCTGGTTGTGGAAAATGTTGTACCAATCCTACGATGGAAGCCTCTCCATTAGAATTTTTACCTTGGGCATTTCATTTGTTTAAAATTGGCGAAGCAGAAAACACACTTGAAAAATTAGCAAAACACACAAATCCTATTTGTTATAATTATAGCCAAACTTCAGAAGCAAACCTTCATTTAGGAAGTTGTAGTACTTACAAATACCGAGGTTTGGTTTGCAGATTGTTTGGATATGGAGCCACTAAAGATAAATTTGCACAATTACGGTTAGCCACCTGTTCCATTATAAAAGAACAACAAACTAATAATTATAATGCAGCAAGCGAAGCTATAAATAATGGATTAGCTGTTCCTGTTTTTACAGATTATTATATGAATTTATCTCAAATAGATTTCCGATTAGGAAATAGTTATGTACAAATAAATCGTGCTTTACAATTGGCAATTGAAGAAGTTTTACATTATTATGCCTATAGAGATTTTCCTGAAGTAGAATAAAAAATTAGATAGCTATTGATTTTCTATATTTTGAAGGTGTCATTTCTTTTTTGCTTAAAAAAACACGATTAAAATAACTAAGACTTTCAAAACCACACTCAAATGATATTTGATTAATTGATTTTTCTGTTTGAACTAATAACCTACAAGCCTCATTAATCCTAAGTTCATTAAGATAATCTGAATAGGTTTTTCCAGTAGCTTTTTTAAAAAACTTGCAAAAGTTACTTTCCGTTAGAAAAATTAGGTCTGCAACTTCTTTAAGTGATATCTTAGTGTAAAAATTGTTTTGAATATAAAGACAAACTTTATTAATTCGCATTTCATTTTTCTTTGAAACAACATTATGAAAGGAATTTGAAGCAATAAGAATGGGTTGCTTTTTTGACAAATCATCTAAAACAGAAATTAACTTTAAAATTTTATCTACGCCATTTGTTTCTGTTAATGCAATAATTTTAGAAACCAATTCTTCATCAGGCTCAAATCGAATTCCTCTCACTGAAGTATCTAGCATATTCTTAATCAATAGACTTTCTTTAAGCCCTAAAAAAGGAGCCATAAATTCCTTTGAAAATTGAATAACTACCGCATCCGATTTTATGTCATCATTTAACTTTCCAGACCAAGTATGTGGCAAATGATTCCCTAAAAGAACTAAATCGCCATCATTAAAATATTCATAAGAATTACCCACTATCCGATATCCATTGCCTTTAACAATATAGGTCAATTCATATTCCGGATGATAATGCCATTTGAATTGAAAAAAGGGCACTTGGTATCGAAATGCGTAAAAACTTGATGCGCCTTGATTTGATTTTACATCTTCTAAAATTGCTTTCATAATCGCAAATTAACTTTAAAAACTTAAATGTATCAAAAATAATTCAATATAGTATCACATTTTAACAAATTAATGCTAAATCGTAATTAAAAGAAAAAATATTTTTGGAAATCAATTAGTCTACAAAAAATAATTTATCAAAAAATAATATAAAAAACGTTATGCAAACACTTTCAAAATCAATATCAGAATTTCTTAACGAACCGTATTCATTGACTTCAGAACAAATTGATTTCTATCAAAAAAATCGATATATAAAATTGAAAGAAGTTCTTAACCAAGAGACAACGGAGTTTTTTAACGAAGTTATTACAACGCAAGTGAACAAAATGAACAAAGAACAAACCGCACTTGAAGACAGAACAACTTATGGAAAAGCATTTTTGCAATTATTTAATTTGTGGTTAGAAAATGGAGCTATTAAGGAACTAATTTTCAGTAAACGTATTGCAAAAATAGCATCGGATTTGATGGAAGTAGATGGAGTTAGATTGTATCACGACCAAGCGTTATTTAAAGAAGGCGGAGGAGGAATTACGCCTTGGCACGCCGATCAATATTATTGGCCTTTAGAAACTGATAAAACAATTACTGCTTGGATGCCACTTCAGGCAACTCCACTGGAAATGGGTCCTTTAGAATTTAGCGCTGGGAGTCACACAATAGTAGAAGGACGAGAATTAGAAATTGGTGACGAAAGTGAAGAATTGATTCAAAAGAAATTACGTGTAACAGATTTCAAACATGTAATTGAATCCTTTGATATTGGAGAAATTAGCTTTCACTCGGGTTGGGTTTTTCATCGTGCAGGTGCAAATGTTACCAACGAAATGCGAAAAGTAATGACCATAATTTACATGGATAAAGATATGAAATTAAAAAATCCTGAAAATAAAAATCAAATCCACGATTGGAATACTTGGTGCCCTGGCGCTAAAGTGGGTGAAATAATTAATTCGCCTATTAATCCTGTATTATATGCTGAATAATATGGAAATCAAATATATCTGTACTTACTGGGGTTGCGAACATTTATCAGCAAAAGAATTTCTTACTAAGGTAGTCACAAACGGCTACAAAGGTGTGGAAATCAATTTTCCTGATGATGCTGATTTCATTGCTGAATTTCAAGTAGAATTACAAAATATCCGAAATACTAGTAATCCTGATTTTATTTTTATTGCCCAACAAGTACTTCCCAATAAAATTGAAACTGTAGCTGAATATATTGAAAGAATTAAAGATCGTTTAGAATTTCTAATCCAATTAAAACCGAATTATATTAATTCTCACACCGGAAAAGATTTTTTTAGTTTTAGTGATAATTGTAAAATTATTGAGGTTTGTGATCACTTATCAAAAGTTTCAGGAATTCCTATTTGGCATGAAATTCATCGAGGACGATTTTCTTTTCATTTAAAAACACTTCTTAGCTATATTGATATTTTTCCTAAACTAAAATTAATAGCAGATTTTTCTCATTTTTGTGTGGTTTCCGAAAGTGATTTGCACGACCAAAACGAGTTACTTTGCAAAATATACCCAAATATTAAGCACATTCACGCACGTATTGGATTTGAACAAAGTCCACAAGTAAACAATCCTTTTGCTCCAGAATGGAAAAATAATTTAGAACAATATTTAGGTTGGTGGAAAGAAATTATTGAAATTCAAAAGAAGAGAAATAAAGAAAATATTACCATTACACCCGAGTTTGGTCCGTTTCCATACATGCCACAAGAACCCTTTACAAAAAAACCACTTGCTGATCAATGGGAAACAAACCTTCAAATGAAAAACTATTTACAACAAAACCTTTAATAAATGCAAAGTAAAAACTACATTCTTTTTATAGCTTTAAGCGCCGCATTAGGTGGCTTATTATTTGGTTATGACACGGCAGTCATATCGGGTGCTATTGGAAATTTAACCGAATTTTTTCATTTGTCTCCTGTGGAAACAGGTTGGGCAATTTCTAGCGCATTGGTAGGTTGTTTAATTGGTGCTTTTTTCTCTGATTTTTTAAGCGATACGTTTGGACGAAAAGTAACCATGCTGATTACAGCAGTACTTTTTATCCTAAACTCTATCGGAACGGCCTTCCCTAATTCGTTTACGATGTTTGTCCTATTTCGTATTGTTGGAGGAATTGGTGTGGGTATTGCCTCGATGGTTGTACCCATGTATATTGCAGAAATTGCCCCACCAAAAAGACGCGGCGCCTTAGTAGGAAACTATCAATTAGCGATTGTAATTGGTATTGTAGTGGTCTATTTTGTAAATTATTTCATTGCTTTGCAAGGTGATGCCGCTTGGAATTTAAACATAGGTTGGCGATGGATGTTTGGCTCTGAAATCATTCCTTCTATCCTATTTTTAATCTTTATTTTTTTAATTCCTGAAAGCCCGAGATGGTTATTTCAAAAAGGTGAAACCACTAAAGCTATAGCTGTTCTACAAAAATTAAATACGCCAGAAGAGGTAGCGCAAGTTCAATCTGAAATTGAAAATTCATTACATCAGGAAGATAAAAATCAGTGGAAACATTTAAGCAATCCGACATTTAAAAAAGCGCTTTTTGTGGGTATCGGACTTTCTGTCTTACAGCAATTAACCGGAATTAATGCCATTTTATATTATGCTCCAGAAATTTTTAAAAGTTTAGGAAGTGCTACCGATGTTTCATTATTAGAAACCAGTATTCTAGGTGTAGTAAATTTAATTTTCACTTTGTTTGCCATTAAATTAGTAGATAAAATGGGAAGAAAATTATTGCTTTATATGGGTTCTATCGGAATGACTATTGCCTTAGCTGCCGTTGGGCTTTTCATTTATTTTGATGCTGTTGGAAATTGGGTATTACCATTCTTACTGCTATTTATGGGTGCTTTTAGTATTTCTTGGGGTCCAATTGTTTGGGTATTATTATCTGAAATTTTTCCAATTAAAATTAGAAGTTTGGCTTTAGCAATTAGTGTTTTTATTCAATGGGTTGCTAATTTTGTAGTAACACAAGTTTTTCCTAGTTTAGTTGAAAATCAGTGGTTAAAAGATAACTTTAATGGTGCATTTCCGTTTTATTTATTTTCTGTAATCTGCTTATTTTCACTTGTTTTTGTTTGGAAAAAAATTCCAGAAACAAAAAATAAAACTCTTGAAGAAATGGATGCATTATGGAAATAAAAAAAGTAGTAATTAGTACTTTGTTTCTGCTTTACGTATTAAATGTAAATGCTCAAAACAATGTCAAGTTTGTAAATACATTTATTGGAACCGATGGCACAGGTCATACGTTTCCGGGACCTTCTATGCCTTTTGGAATGGTGCAACCAGGACCTGATAATTCTATTGAAGGTTGGAACCATACCAGCGGTTATCAATATAAAGACACTTTATTGTTAGGATTTTCACAAACACGATTTAGCGGCACTGGAATTGGTGAAATGGGAAATATACTTTTGTTACCATTTGATCAAAATAAAATAAAATACAAAAATAGTTATCATAAAGAATCAGAAAAAGCAAGTGTGGGTTATTACACCTTAACTAAAAAAGACGCCATTAAGGTTGAACTTACATGTTCTGAACGAGTAGCTTTTCATAAATATACTTATCCATCTCAAGAAGCCAAATTATTGCTCGATTTTCAACACGGCATTCAATTTCTAAATGATAGTTTGGTGTTAGAGAATGACATTAAAATTGAAAACAATACTACGATTTCAGGATATTGTAAAACCAAAGGTTGGGTAACCAAAAAATATTTTTTTACAATTAACTTTGAAACTCCTTTTTCAAAAATCCAAGAGATTCCGAAAGGGAAAAAGCAAAATGCACCTAAATATATTTTAGATTTTAATCTGTCAAAGAATAAAATAGTACAAGTAAAAATTGCTTTATCTACAGTTAGTATTCAGGGCGCAAAATTGAATTTAACAACTGAAATTCCACATTGGAGCTTCGAAAAAGTAAAACTAAATGCCGAAAAAGTTTGGAATCATTATCTGAACCGTATTAATATTGAAGCTCCCCAAAAACAAAAAGAAATCTTTTACACCTCGATGTATCATTTATTGCTACAACCATCTAATATTGCAGATGTTGATGGAAAATTCCGAGGTGACAATGATGTAATTGCAAAAGCACCAAACAATGAATATTACTCTACTTTATCCATTTGGGATATTTATAGAGGTGCTTTTCCGTTATTGCAAATTATTGCGCCTGAAAAAATTGATGGTATCATAAACACTCTTCTTTCACATCATAAAGCAGCTGGATTTTTACCTATTTGGACGGCTTGGGGACAAGATAATTATTGCATGATTGGCAACCACGCCATTCCAATGATTCTATCGGCTCATCAAAATGGTTTTACTTGTTTTGATAAACAAGAAGCGCTTAATGCTATGATTGAAACTTCAACACAAAGTCACTTCAATTCTGATTGGGAATTATACAATCAATTTGGCTATTATCCCTTTGATAAATTAGATAATGAAGCGGTTTCCAGAACTTTAGAAAGTGGATATGATGATTGGTGTGTAGCCCAAATGGCTAATCAAATGAATGATAAAGAAAATTCAATTCAGTTCCTAAAAAGAGCCCATTATTATCGAAATTTATTTGATACGAAAACCCAATTATTTCGAGGAAAAGACACTAATGGCAACTGGCGAAATCCTTTTGATCCGCTAACTGCTACTTCACCTATGAATAATCCAGGCGATTATACCGAAGCCAATGCATGGCAGTATTTTTGGACTCCTGCACAATATGATATCGAAGGAATGCAAAATCTTTTGGGCGGAAAAACTGCTTTCACCAAAAAACTAAATGATTTTTTTACCATTGAAAGCGTAAATCCAAATAAATTTTTAGGACAAGAAGCGATGATTGGTCAATATGCGCATGGTAACGAGCCTAGTCATCATATCACTTATTTGTATGCTTTTTCAGATACCCCAAAAACAGGTCAAAAATACATTCATAAAATCATTAACGAGTTTCACAACAATACGCCAGATGGTATGATTGGTAATGACGATTGCGGTCAAATGTCGGCTTGGTATATTTTATCTACTTTAGGTTTTTATCCTGTAAATCCGGCTAATGGTGAGTTTGTATTGGGTGCGCCGCAAGTTAAAAATTCAACGATCCATCTAAAAAACAACAAAAAATTCATCATTAGTACTTCTAATTTTTCTACAGAAAATTTTTATACAAATCATCAAAAACTAAACAATATAGAAGTAAGTACACCAATAATTAACTATTCGGATATTATTAAAGGCGGAACACTCAACTTTCAAATGACAAATCAATACTAATTATGAGAAATATTCATAAAACACTATTTATTTTGACTTTATTCACTTTGACAATACATGGTCAAAACCAAAATAAAGTGGCTGAAAAATATCAAATACTGCCTTTTGGAAGCATCAAACCTTCCGGTTGGTTGAAGACCCAAATGCAGAAAGATGTAGCGGGTTTTGTAGGCAACTTAGATAAATTGGTTCCAGACTTAATCAATGACCCCATTTACAGCACAGGAAGGTTGCATAAAAATAGTACAGTTAAAGATTTAGGAAACAATAAAGAAGGTGATGCAGAAGGAAGTGAACAATACAAATGGTGGAACAGCGAAACACAATCCAACTGGTGGGATGGTTACATAAGAAATGTGATTCTTTTAAACGACAAAGCAGGTCTTAAAAAAGTTGAATTATACGTACAAAAAGTATTGAAATCGCAAGATGAAGATGGCTATATTGGTATTTACGATAAAGAATTACGCTATAATTTTAATTCAGAAAATGGCGAGTTATGGTCAAAAGCTACTATGTATCGAGGATTACTAGCGTATTATGAATATTCAAAAGATAAAAAAGTTTGGAATGCCTTAGTTAAAGCAGTTAATAATGTAATGACAAATTATCCACTAGGTAAATCAAGTCCGTTTTCATCAGGCAAAGCTTTTAATGGTGGCGTATCGCATGGATTAACGTTTACCGATGTTTTAGATAAAATGTATCAAATCACAGGCAATAAAAAATACGTAGACTATGCCCTATTTTTATTTTTGGACTTTAGCAAAACTTATCAATCCGAAAAAGACGTTCAATTAAATAATATTTTAAATCCAAACTACAAAATACAATCGCATGGTGTGCATACCTATGAGCATATACGTCCTTTATTAGTTGCCACTTATGCTGCTAATAATTCTGAATTACAAAAAGCACTAGAAATTTATATTCAAAGAATTGAACAAGCTACAACGCTAACAGGTGGAGCAATTGGAGATGAATGGATTGCCGAAAGAACTGCAAATGCAACACATATAGGTTATGAATACTGCTCGTTACACGAATTATTAGACAGTTATACCGTTTTGCTACAAAAGCAAGGAAATCCTAAAACGGCAGAAACTATAGAAACTATTTTTTATAATGCAGCTCAAGGGTCTAGAAATCCGATTCATTCTTGTATTGCTTATTTAAAGACCGATAATTCGTATGAAATGATGGGTACAAAAAATGGTGAAGTGGAGCCCAACCGTAATCAAACGAGATACAAATATTCGCCGGCGCATCAAGATGTTGCGGTTTGTTGCAATCCGAATGCAGGAAGAATAACACCATATTTTATAGAAAAGGCATGGTTGAAGGAAAATGAAAACACCTTAGTGAATGTACTTTTAATGCCTAATTCTATAGAAACAAAAATTCAAAATCAATTCATAAAAATTGAAACCATTACGGAATATCCTTACGAGAATACATTTATTTTCAAAATTTCAAATCCAAATTATGCACAACCTATCATAAAAATTAGAAAACCATCTTGGGTTACTAAAGTTATAACTAATGAAAGCTATGTTTTGGAAAATGATTTCATAGTTATTGATAGAAAATTTGGAAATGAGGATAAAATTCAAATTGAGTTTACCGCTGAAATTCAAATTAAAGAAGATTCAAATAAAGAAAAATACTTTAGCTACGGAACGTTATTTTATGCTAAACCCATCGAAGCCATTGAACAAAGAGGAAAATCCTATTTTACAAATTTTGATGATTTAACTTATAAACCAATAGATTCCAATCGTTTTGAATTTATTGAAGATAACGAAGCGACTTTTAAAAATGGTCAAATCAAAATCAAGGCAAAAAATAAAACCACCCATCAAATAGAGCACATTACTTTGATACCTTTTGGTAAAACGATTTTGAGACAAGTGAGTTTTTAATAAAAAAACCTCGATAGTTATATCGAGGTTTTTTTGTGATCGCGCCAGGATTCGAACCTGGGACCTACTCATTAGAAGTGAGTTGCTCTATCCAGCTGAGCTACGCAACCTAAATTTTATTCGTTTGACAACGAAATGTTGTCGGGGTGGCAGGATTCGAACCTGCGGCCTCCTGCTCCCAAAGCAGGCGCGATAACCGGGCTACGCTACACCCCGAAAAAAGCGGAGAGACAGGGACTCGAACCCTGGCGACAGTCACCCGTCGACAGATTAGCAATCTGCTCCGTTACCACTCCGGCACCTCTCCTATTAATTCCGCAAAGAATTATCCTTTTTTGCGGTTGCAAATATAGGATAACATTCTTTTATTTCCAATTAAAAAATAGTATAATTTTTAAATTTAAAACAAACCTGCTAAATATCAACATCATACATAAACAAATATCAAAATCAATATTTGAAAATTATATATTTAGGTCATCTATATCTCTATAAAAAAGCAATAAATAGTTTAAAATTTGGTAAAATTTTGTTATTTTCGCAAAACTAAATTGAAATAAAATGAGCAAAAAAGTAGTTATCGTATCGGCTGTAAGGACTCCAATTGGAAGTTTCATGGGCGCATTGTCAAGTGTACCTGCAACTAAATTAGGAGCAGCAGCAATTAAAGGCGCTTTAAATAAAATACATTTAAACCCTTCTTTAGTTGATGAAGTAATAATGGGTAATGTGGTTCAGGCTGGTAATGGACAAGCACCGGCGCGTCAGGCTGCATTATATGCTGGATTAACTAATGATGTAATATGTACTACCATAAATAAAGTTTGTGCTTCTGGAATGAAAGCTGTAATGCAAGGCGCTCAAGCTATTATGGCTGGAGACGCAGAAATTATTGTGGCTGGTGGAATGGAAAACATGAGTTTAATACCTCATTATGCGCATTTAAGAAATGGAGTGAAATTTGGACCTACAACTTTTGTAGATGGAATGCAAAAAGATGGTCTTACTGATGCTTACGATGGAAATGCTATGGGTGTTTCTGCAGATTTATGTGCTACAGAATATGCTATTTCTCGTGAAGAACAAGATAATTTTGCTATACAATCGTATACACGTTCTGCTAATGCTTGGGATTCAGGTAAATTTGATGCCGAAATTGTTCCTGTAGAAGTACCACAAAGAAAAGGAGATCCAATTGTCGTTTCTAAAGACGAAGAATATACAAATGTAAAATTAGACCGTATACCTACTTTAGCAGCTGTTTTTACTAAAGAAGGAACAGTTACTGCGGCAAATGCTTCAACAATAAATGACGGTGCTGCAGCATTGGTATTAATGAGTGAAGAAAAAGCAAATGAATTAGGTTTAAAACCTTTGGCATACATTAAATCATATGCAGATGCTGCACAAGAACCTAAATGGTTTACAACAGCTCCTGCAAAAGCTTTACCAAAAGCATTAGACAAAGCTGGAATAACCCTTTCGGATGTTGACTTTTTTGAGTTTAATGAAGCATTTTCAGTTGTAGGTTTGGCAAATGCTAAAATTTTAGGATTAGATAATGATAAAATAAATGTTAATGGTGGCGCGGTTTCATTAGGTCATCCACTTGGATGTTCTGGTGCCAGAATTATTGTAACACTAATAAATGTTCTAGCCCAAAACAATGCAAAAATTGGTGCAGCAGCTATCTGTAATGGTGGCGGTGGTGCTTCTGCAATTGTTATTGAAAGAGCATAAATAAATAATAATTTTAAAATTAACAATTGCTTTATTATCAATAGTTAATTATCAATTATAACTAAATGTTTGGAATTTGTAATTTAGGAATTGTACCGATACGAAGCGAAGCCAGCGATAAAAGCGAAATGGTTTCACAGCTGTTATTTGGTGATGCTTTTAAAATAATTGAATCTTCACCGAAATGGACAAAAATTGTTACTGCCTTCGATGCATATGAAGGTTGGATTGACTCAAAACAATTTCAAAAAATTACAGAAAATCATTTTCATGTATTAGAAAAATCAGAGTTCATTTTAAATGGCGAATTAATTGATTTTATTTCTTATGACACCAATCAATTAATGCCCATTCCATTGGGAAGTACCTTGAATTTTTTAGACATTAATGAAATTAATACTTCTAATTATCAATTTGATGGCCAAAAAGAATGTGGTATAAAATCTAAAGATAATATTTTAAAAACGGCATTCTTATATTTAAACGCTCCTTATTTATGGGGTGGAAAAACGCCTTTTGGAATTGATTGTTCAGGGTTTACCCAAATGGTGTATAAATTAAATGGATATAAATTATCAAGAGATGCTTCACAACAAGCAATTCAAGGAGAAGCATTAAGTTTTATTGAAGAAAGTGAACCTGGAGATTTAGCTTTTTTTGATAATGATGAGGGAAATATTATTCATGTTGGTATTATGATGGAAAACAATTACATCATTCACGCTTCTGGAAAAGTTAGAATTGATAGAATTGACCATTTAGGTATTTACAATGTAGATACGGGAAGACATACTCATAAGCTTAGAGTGATTAAGAAAGTGATATAAAAAAAGCCAGAATTTTTTAGTTCTGGCTTTTTTATTTTAATCTATTCTTGTTAATTTCAAAGCTTTCGTTTCTGAAATTTTTAATGGAAACTTTTCAATAGTAACAGAACCTGGATCTAAGCCAAATGCTTTTTCTTCAGATAAGCCTAATTTTTTCAATACATTATAGCCATCTAAAATTAGTTTTTCATAAAATGGTAAAGCATTGTCATACGACATGAATTTTTCTATTAATACAAATCTAAAATCGCTAATAATTTTATGTTTATGTAAAGAAGTATATCTACTTGTTAAATCTACTTCTCCCCTTTTTTGCATGTCTTTTACAACTTGAGCAAACATTTTATTAAATTTTGGCGCGACTCTAAATCCTAATCTAAAATCGACACGGATAACATCATCATGAATAAATTCACAAACTCTGTATTCCATTGTATACGGTTCATCTACTACATGTACGTGAGCAAACCAATAAATATCAGCACGCTTCGGACTATTATTAATAATAGAGTAAATGATTTTAGATTCAATTTCGTATCGGTTATCGGCACTTGTTAAATACACTAAATTTGTAGCATATTTTGCAATAGATTCATCTCTACTCAAATCTTCTAAAACAGGTAAATATTTATCTAATTTCACAAATTCAACAAATCTGTTTCTAATTTTTCTTGCAAAATACCAACATGTCATTACTGCAAATAACACAAAAGCAATAATTAAAGTTATGTATCCACCTTCTCCAAATTTATGCATACAAGCATATAAAAAGGCCAATTCAATAATTAAATACGTGATTACAATTACCCAAATAAAGGTTCTATTATATCTCT
>JBFYPW010000018.1:0-24106 GCA_041303115.1 Flavobacterium sp. | reverse complement strand
TTTCGTTAGCAGAAATAACTCTATCCCATGCTTTGATTGTTCTTGCTTTTTTGTGAGATAATACTAATTGACCTGTTTTATCCTCACGGATATCAATTAATACTTCTACTTTGTCACCCACTTTTAATGATGGATTGTAACGGAATTCGTTTAAAGAGATAACTCCCTCAGATTTAGCGTTGATATCCACAATAACATCTCTGTCAGTGATTCTTACAACTACTCCTTCTACTACTTCCTCGTCAGAAGTTGAGATGAATGTTTTTGATACTAAATCTTCAAATTCTTGAAGGTTACTTGCGTCAATAGGGTCAATTCCTTCAGCATAATTATGCCAGTTGAAATCTGCTAAAAACGACTCTTGGTCTTTGTTTAATTCAGACATGCGTGTTTAATTTGTATGTTGTGTTTGTTTTGAGTTTTATTGTGCAGGTTAAAACAACAACAGTGATTTACATAAATATTTGATTACCAATTGAAAAACTCTACTCCGCCAAAAGGTGTGCAAAGATACTGTTTTTTTGATAAATACAAATGTTTTGAAGGAAAAAGTGACAATAATTAAAACAATACTCCTAAAGAAAGTTGTACAACTGTGTTTTTAATCTCTGAATTGGGTTGTAATTTTGTTAAGCCCATACCATATCTAGCTTGAGCAAATATAGAATTCGTGATTTTTAATCCTAAACCAGCATTTACAGAAGCATCAAATGTATTGGATTTTTGAACATCAAAATTATTTTTTTCGTTTAATAAGAAACCCACTTGAGGTCCCAAATCCAATGAAATACTTTTAGAAAGATGAATTTGTAGCATAGCAGGTATAACGATATATCCCAATTCATTTTTATAATCCGCTAGTGCTGTATCGTAAGAAGCACCTTGAGTGGTGTATAACAATTCCGGTTGAAATGACAAACTTTTAGTTAGCCCAATTTTTGCTACAATGCCCGCATGATAATTTACAATAGCATTTGTATTTATTTTTGAACCCGTAACATTTGCATAATTTGCACCAGCTTTTATACCAAATTGAAGACTTTGTGAATGACTAATTTGAATAAAAAACAAAATAGCAAAACAATTTATAATGATTTTTTTCATATTTAGGATTTTAAATTTGGTTCTTTTTACTTTTCACTTGACTCTTCCAGCTTCTCATTCACCAACTCCATTACCAAATCAAATTGTTCTTTTTTGGATAAGTTAGAGTTGTCAATTTCAAGGGCGTCATCAGCTTTTACAAGAGGAGAATCTTCTCTGTGTGTGTCAATATAATCACGTTCTTGTACGTTTTGTAGTACTTCTTCAAACGTTACCTGTTGCCCTTTTTCAAGTAGTTCGTCAAAGCGACGTTGGGCTTTGGTTTGTGGACTTGCTGTCATAAATAATTTCAAATCGGCATTAGGAAAAACGACGGTTCCAATATCTCGACCGTCCATAACGATGCCTTTATTTTGACCCATTTGTTGTTGCTGTTCTACTAATTTAGTACGAACTTCAGATATTTCTGCGATTTTACTTACTAAACGTGACACTTCAATACTACGAATGGCTTGTTCAATGTTTTCATTATTTAAATACATTTCTGCAAAGCCCAATGTTTCATTAAAACGAAATTGTAATGAAACATTAGATAAATTTTTGATTAATCCTTCCGCATCTAAATGCGTTTCAGAAACAAAATTATGCTGCATAGCAAAATAAGTTACAGCCCGATACATTGCACCTGTATCAACATAGATATAACCCAATTGATTAGCAATCTGTTTGGCTAATGTACTTTTTCCCGTGGACGAAAATCCGTCTATTGCTATGGTAATTTTTTTCATATTATAAACATTTGTTTTTCCTTTACCTTTTACCCAAAACCTTTAACCCCATTAATCCAAATTAATCATTAAACCAAAAATACTCGAATTGGCTGCAATCGTATATCGAGAATGTGAAAAATCAAATCGTACTTTATTAAATCGCAAACTAAAACCAGCGGAAATTCCAGAAAAATTTCTTTGATCGATAATATTTAATTCTTGTCCTCTTCTAAAATTATATCCTAATCGAATATTAAATGCTTTTTCTGGAAACAACTCTGCTCCTATTATTACGTGACGCAAAGCATTATTTAAAAACGATACTTTTTCATTTTCTGAAGAACCATCTAAACTACTTTTTGCTCTATTCGGATTTGCAAATGCAACATTCCATTGTTGTAAATTTTCAAAAGTAAGATGCCATCTAATTGGAACATTTTCAACTAACTGAGAAATTCCTGCTGTAATTTCAAAGGGTAATTTTTCTCTTGTAGTTTCGTATGGTGTAATTTGATAACCAATATTTCTAAAAGATATTCCGTAATTAATATCGTTTTTATCGTCAATATATAAAAATCCAATATCTGTCGCTACTCCAAATGAATTATATGATTCTAACGCAGATGTAATTAATTTCACATTAGTTCCTGCATAAAAATTTGTCCATGGTAAATTATAAGAATATCCAAACGACAAAGCGCCTTCAGAGCCTGTAAAACTATTTGTAGAATTACCGACTTCGTCATAACCATCAAAATTTCCATAGTTAACATAATTCGCACCAATATGAAAAGTTTGTACATGTCTGTCCCATGTATATGCGTAATTTGCAGTGCCATAGGTCACTTCACCGAAATAATTACTATAACTGGTTGCCAATTGATTGTGCATTTTTGGGTTAATAGTAGCAGGATTAAAAATTGCTTGATTTACATCGTAATCCACAATAGTTACCGTTTTTCCACCTAATGCCGCTTGTCTTGGCGATTGAACTAAATTTAAAAACTGATATACCGATTGCCCTCCTACTTGTGCATAAATAGGCAAAACAAAGACAATAAATATCGGTAAAAGTTTTCTTAGCATGTTTCTGTTATTCTGTAATAACGCAGATGCGAAGATAAAATTATATATTAGAATGAGAAAATTTAGTTTTATTTGTTTTAGCCAAATTATGTAATGACTTATTTAGCGGGTAAAAACTTTATTGAAACGGAATTTGTACAATAACGCTGCCCTGTAGTTTCTTGAGGTCCGTCATCAAAAACATGACCTAAATGGCCACCACATTTTGCACACATTACTTCAGTACGAATCATGCCATAGGATGTGTCTTTATGGTATATAGTCGCACCTTTTATCGCTTCATCAAAAGAAGGCCACCCACAATGCGAATCAAATTTAGTGTCCGATGTAAATAACGGGTTTTCGCAAGCGGCACACACATACATTCCTTTTTCAAAATGTTTGTCGTATTCACCTGTGTAAGGTCGTTCGGTTCCTTTTTCTCTTAAAACCGCATATTCTTCTGGCGTAAGTTGTGCTTTCCATTCTGCATCAGTTTTTACAATTTTAAAATCCATTGTGTCTTTTTTAGTTTGCGTTTGTTTTGTAACATCTTTTTTAATTTCAGCATTTTTATTTTGACTGTTACACGAAACAAAACTGAATGCCAATAAAATAATAAATATATTTTTCATGTTTTTTATATTTCTATAAAATTACAAAAAAGTTATACTCGAGATTTAAAAATAATAAATTTTAAGGAATTTATAACTTTTGTCAATCTAAATGCAGAATCTAAGAAATAAAAAAAACCAGAACAGAATTCTGGTTTTATATATTGATTAGTATTTTACTTTATGTATAATGTTTTTATTCTTTCAATTGGTCCGCCACATTTCACTTCATGACAACTTATACAAGCGTCTACCATAGTATTAAAACTATTTTTAGTGTTTTTTGAACCATAAATTTCTGATTGTGTTTTTAAGAAAAACCCAGCTTTATTATTAAAAAAGTCGTCTCTTTCTTTTCCTTTAGTCATTGTTGCTTCTGTAATATTCAAGAAATATTTTGGCAATTCACCTAATGCATCTTTTTTGATTATTTTTTCACGAAGTTGTTTATTATGCACATACATTTGTTCCATTAAAACAGCCATTTCAGAAGCTTCATACATTTTTAATTCTTCTTTTGGTTTTTCGCAAGTGGAATTTTCTTCTTCTGATTTATTTTGATTACAACTCAAAAATAAAACGGAAAATATAACTAAAAGGTACTTCATCATTTAGAAATTAAAACGCCATGGGCTAAAAATTTATATTCTATTTTAGGTGCTGTAATTTCTGCAATTTCCTTTTCAGATTTTCCTTCATCTTCAGCATAATGTTTTAATTCTGCTACAGAAGTTTCTTCCACAAACGCTTTTCCTTCAATAATTGTATTTCTTTTTTGTGCATTCATAGGTACAAAAAACCCATAATCTTTAAATTTTACAAAGGCTGTTTCTTCATTTCCTAAATCTAAAGTCATCCAACATCCTTTGTTTTGACAAATTTCATTAATTTTTGAACTTACTTTGATAGATAAAGTATCTCCTTTTTTTAACGTTTTATATTTTTCTAATAATACCTCTTTTGATACGGCACTCTCTTTCGTAATTTTCTCACCAAAAGATGCAAAAACAGGTTTAGCTTCTATTTTTGATTCCTTTTTATTACAAGAAATAGTTAATAAAAACGCAGATAATAGAATAAGTAATTTCTTCATAATTTATGAATTGTGTAGTGAAACAAAAAACAAAATTAATCAATAATACGAAACTTTGTTAATAATTATTCAAAAAATGAATCTTCAACAATATTTAATTTAATAAATTTGTAAAAAATTCGGAAATCCGATATATATAAAAATTATAATGAGTAGCATTACAAACGAAATTAAAATCATAAAAAACACTACTTCAAAAATTAATGAAGTAGATTTTGAAAACCTAACCTTCGGAAATACGTTTACAGATCATATGTTAATTTGTGATTTTAAAAATGGAGCTTGGGAAGCACCCATAATTAAAGCGTACGAACCATTTACAATTGACCCTTCTGCCAAAGTGTTTCATTACGGACAAGCTATTTTTGAAGGAATGAAAGCCTATAAAGATGCTAATGACGATGTATGGATGTTTCGCCCAGATGAAAATCATACACGATTTAACAAAAGTGCTGTTCGTATGGCAATGCCAGAAGTTCCTGAAGAAATTTTTATTGATGGATTAAAAACATTATTACATTTAGAAAGAGATTGGGTGAAGTTTGGAAATGGGAATTCATTATACATTAGACCGTTTATGATAGCTATTGGAAGCGGTGTAATTGCGCAACCTTCTTCTCAGTATCGTTTTATGATAATTTTATCACCTGCTAAATCTTATTATTCAGGAGAAGTCAAAGTAATTATTGCAGAACATTTTAGTCGTGCTGCAAACGGAGGAATTGGCGCTGCAAAAGCCGCTGGAAATTATTCAGCACAATTTTATCCAACAAAATTAGCTAATGATTTAGGATATCAACAAATTATTTGGACTGACGACGCCACGCATACAAAATTAGAAGAAGCAGGAACGATGAATGTATTTTTCAGAATTGGTGATACCTTACTAACGGCACCTACTTCAGAAAGAATTTTAGATGGTGTTACCAGAAAGTCTGTTTTAGATATTGCAAAAAGAGATAATATAAACACGGAAGTTCGCCCTGTTTTAGTTGAAGAATTAGTTGCTGCTGCAAAAAATGGTACATTGAAAGAAATTTTCGGTGCAGGAACTGCTGCTGTTATTAATCCGATTGTAGGTTTCTCATATAAAGAAGAATATTTTGAATTACCTAAATTAGAAAATTCATTTGCATTAAGTTTAAAAGAAAAATTAAATAATATACAATACAAATTAGCAGACGACACGTTTGGTTGGACGGTTAAAGTATAATTTATTTAAATACTCATAAAAAAAGCAATTAGAAAATCTAATTGCTTTTTTTATAACTTATACTTTCGATTAAATTAATCTTCTTCTATTTGTACTGCTTTACTGTACACGCGCCATTTTTCAATGCACGACGTAATTTCTTCAGGGATTTCACTTGTAAAACGTAAAAATTCACCAGAGGTAGGATGTTCAAAACCTAGTGTTCTAGCATGAAGTGCTTGTCTAGGTAATGTTTTAAAACAGTTATCTATAAATTGTTTGTACTTGGTAAATGTAGTTCCTTTTAAAATTTTATCACCTCCATAACGTTCATCATTAAAAAGCGTGTGCCCAATATATTTCATATGTACACGAATTTGATGCGTTCTTCCTGTTTCTAATTGGCAAGAAACCACAGTAACATAACCAAAACGCTCTATAACTTTAAAATGAGTAATGGCTGGTTTTCCTTGTTCACCTTCAGGATAAACGTGCATTTGCATTCTATTGATTGGATGACGGTCTATATTGCCTTCAATAGTGCCTTCATCTTCTTCAATATTTCCCCAAACTATCGCATAATATTCACGTTCTGACGTTTTTGCAGCAAATTGTTTGGTCAAATGCAACATAGCTTCTTCTGTTTTAGCAACTACTAAAAGTCCTGAAGTATCTTTGTCAATTCGATGAACCAATCCAGGTCTTTCACTACTATTCATTGGTAAATTATCAAAATGATACGCCAATGCATTTACTAAAGTTCCCGAATAATTTCCGTGTCCAGGATGCACTACCATACCTGCAGGTTTGTTTACAACAATAACTTGATCATCTTCATAAACAATATCAATTGGTATATTTTCTCCTTTTAATAAGTGTTCATATGGCGGGTGTTCCAGCAACACTCTAATTACATCGTCTGGTTTAACTTTGTAATTAGATTTTACAGCTACATCATTTACTAAAATAGTTCCAGCATCGGCTGCTTTCTGAATTTTACTTCTTGTGGTATTTTCAATACTGTTTATCAAAAATTTATCAATTCGCAAAGGTTGTTGTCCTTTTGCTATCTCAAACCGATGATGTTCAAATAAATCTTCATCAGCCGTTTCATTCTCATCTATAAATTCTTGCATTATTCTATACTATCGTTAATTTGTTCATTATTTGGGATTGAATCCAAATCTTCATCTGTAAACATATCCTTTCCGTCACCTAAAACAAAATCGATTTTAGAATTTTTCATTAACTTATCTCCAGCTTTTACAGGTCTTCCGTTATAAGAAACTTCAAGAACAATATCTTTCGCAAAATCTGGTACATATTTTAATTCGCCTTCTACTAATCCTAATGCTCTTAAAGCATTTGTAGCTTGACGAAATGTTTTGTTTTTTAAATCTGGAAAAGTAACCATAGCATAACCGCCAGCATTAAGTTTCACATATATTTTTCGGCCATCTTTAACTTTAGAACCCGCTATCGGATCTTGTTCTACGATAGTATAAGGAGGAAATTCTGGTTTAAATTCTACCGTATCTAATAAAAAAACTTCTAAACCTTCCTCATCAAGTTTTTCTTCTGCAATTTCTAATTTCATTTTAGATAAATCAGGCACCTTTATTTCTTCGCCGTGATTGGTACTGAAATCTAAAAACTTCACAAACACTACTAAAAATAGGATGACAATCACTAATGCAAAAAATAAATTTTTGAAAAATGTGGAACTCGTTAAAAACTTTCTTAAACTCATTGAAATATATTTTCGCAAATATAAGAAAAGTAAAACATTTTATGATATTTTTGTATAAAACAGAAACAATTATTTTTTTATGAAGATAGCAGTTGTAATGGGCGGATATTCAGACGAATCTGTAATTTCTTTAAGAAGCGGACAACTTATTTTAAACCATTTAAATAAAGATATACACGAAGTTTACGAAGTTCATATTCTAAATGAAGGTTGGTATGTAAAAATGGGCGACCAAAAATTACCTATAAATAGAGCGGATTTTTCATTTGAACACAATGGGAATTCTGTAAAATTTGATGTGGCAATAAACACCATTCACGGAACTCCAGGCGAAGATGGTCATTTACAATCCTATTGGGAGTTAATTGATTTGCCTTATACCGGTTGCGGATTTTACCAAAGTGCACTTACTTTTAGTAAGCGTGATACACTTTCCGTTTTAGGAAAATTTGATATTCCAAAAGCAAATTCAGTTTATGTTACTAAAGGGCAAGAAATTGATGGTGAAAAAATTGCTAAAACATTAGGATTTCCTTTTTTTGTAAAACCCAATCAATCTGGTAGTAGTTTAGGCGTTTCAATGGTAAAAGAACTGTCAGAATTAGACAAAGCTTTAGCATTTGCATTTGCAGAAGACAAAGATATTTTAATTGAATCACAATTAAAAGGCGTTGAAATTTCGGTTGGTGTGATGAAATTGAACGGAAATACAAAAGTATTAGGGATAACCGAAATTGTTTCAGGAAATGATTTTTTCGATTATGAAGCCAAATATTTAGGTAAATCAGAAGAAATCACCCCTGCCCGATTGTCTCAAGAAGTTTCAGAATTAGTAGAACAATCTGCAGCAAAAATATATGAAGCACTTGGAATGCAAGGATTTTCTCGTATCGATTTTATTGTTATGAACGACATTCCGCATTTTATCGAAATCAATACTAATCCTGGGTTGAGTCCACAAAGTATATTTCCCCAGCAAGCCGCTTATGCTAATTTAAATTTTTCAGATTTATTAGAAAACGAAATTAAATTGGCTTTGGAAAGAAAACCTATTTGGAAAAAATAAGTCAAATTTGTATTCAAACAGAATCAAATATTTAAACTATTAATTATGAAAAAAGCAATTTTCCCAGGTTCGTTTGACCCAATTACAAACGGACATTACGATATAATTAAGCGAGGCATTTCTTTATTTGATGAAGTAATTGTTGCGATTGGTATAAACGCAGACAAAAAGTATATGTTTTCTTTAGAAGACAGAAAACGTTTTATAGAAGATACTTTTAAAGACCAACCAAAAGTAAAAGTTATCACGTATTCTGGTTTAACTATCGATTTATGCAAAGAAGAAAAAGCAGAATTTATATTACGTGGTTTACGTAATCCAGCTGATTTTGAATTTGAAAAAGCCATTGCACATACCAACAGACGATTGTCAAAAATTGAAACGGTATTTTTATTAACAGCCGCTAAAACGTCTTATATTTCGTCAAGTATTGTGCGTGATGTATTAAGAAATGGTGGAGATGTTTCGGCTTTTGTTCCCGATTCAGTTGTTGGTAAAATATAAAGCATAAAAAAACCTTCAAGTTGTATACCTTGAAGGTTTTTATTTTTTTATTGATTTTCTAATGCGTTTTTAACAACGTCTCGGGCTACTTCAATTTTATATTTTTTGCCTTTCATTTTTTCGTCCTTTATATTTTGAAGTAATGGCACCACTTTAGCATATTTTACTGCGGCAAAGGACACGAAATCTTTGACTTCAATTAAACCTAAATCGCCTTTTTCTAATTTTCCTTTTTGAGAAAAGAAACCTAAAATATCTACTTTATTTAATTTATTTTTCTTACCACCACTAATGTAAATCGTTTTAAATTCTGGTGGTTTCGGGATGACACTATAATTCGAAACATCAATTTTCTTCATATCATAATCAATGTAATCCACTTTTTTCTCACTTTCGTGAATAATAATGTATGCGGTTCCAGAAGCCATCATACGTGCGGTACGACCATTTCTATGGGTAAACTCATCTACTTTTGATGGCAAATGATAATGAATTACATTTTTCATTTCTGGAATGTCCAATCCACGAGCCCCTAAATCGGTTGTAATTAAATACGAAATACTGCCATTTCTAAACTGAATTAACGCTCTTTCACGTTCTTCTTGTTCTAATCCTCCGTGATAAAATACAGAGAAAATGCCTTTGTCATTTAAATAATCACTAATTCGTTCTACTGCTTCTCTATGATTACAGAAAATAATTGCATTCTGAGATTTCAAAGAACAAATTAAATGAAATAAAGAATTAACCTTATCCTTCTCTTTAGAAATCACCAATTTAAAATCTAAATTAGTTTCTGTTTTTTTCTTATCAATATAATTTAATACATTCGGATTTTCAATTCTGGTATATTTTGGAACTTCCACTCCATCTGTTGCCGAGACTAAAATTCGCTTTTCTAAATTAGTTAATTTCCCTATAATGAAACGCATTTCTTCGTGAAATCCTAATTGTAATGATTTGTCAAATTCATCTAAAACTAGGGTTTTTATGTATTTTGGATCAAAGGTTTCTCTTTCTAAATGGTCTGCTAATCTTCCAGGAGTTCCAATTAAAACAGCTGGTGGGTTACTTAAATTTTTAATTTCAGTTTCAATGGAATGACCACCATAACAAATATTGATTTTGAATGTAGTTGCCATTTTTTTCCAAACTTGTTCAATCTGTAATCCTAATTCACGTGAAGGCACAATAATCATACATTGTACTTTATTGTTGTCTTCTTCTAAAAGTTGAAAAATCGGCAATAAAAAAGCCAACGTTTTACCTGAACCCGTTGGTGAAAGTAGCACCACATCAGAATCAATTAATATAGATGCTTCTGCAGCAATCTGCATTTTATTTAAACTTTCGATACCTAAATTCAAAAGTATGTTGTTGGAATGTAAATTTTTATTCATACCGCAAAGGTAGTTTTTAATTTGTCAATATTCAATTATACGATATACAGAGTATTTAAATTGATTTTTGAAATTGACATTGATTTTTGAAATTGAAATTGAAATTGCCATTGAAATTGAAATTGCCATTTATAATTCTTACTTTTGAAATTCAAATATTCCATTATGCGTTATATTCTACTTTTTGTTTTTACTTGTTTATCGGTAACTGCTCAAAATAATTTGTTAACTCCTTACGAAAAAGGAAATAAAAACCAATCTACTACATATGAAGAGTGTATTTCATTTTATCAATTGTTAGCTGCCAATTCAGATAAAATTGAAATGCGAACTATGGGACTAACAGATAGTGGAAAACCATTACACATAGTAATATTCTCTGAGAATAATAATTTTACTTTCAATCAAAACAAAGCCGTTTTATTAATCAATAACGGTATTCATCCAGGAGAACCTGACGGAATTGATGCTACTATGATGTTGATGCGAGATTTGGCAAATGGAAAAATAAAAGTACCAAAAAATACGATGGTTGTTGCTATTCCAGTGTATAATATTGATGGAATGTTAAATAGAAATTCGTTTTCTCGAGCCAATCAAAACGGACCTGAAGCTTACGGATTTAGAGGAAATGGTAGAAATTACGATTTAAATAGAGATTTTATAAAATCAGATACTCGAAATTCAAGAAGTTTTCAAGAATTATTTCATACAATTAATCCTGATGTTTTTTTAGATAATCACGTTTCAAATGGTGCCGATTATCAATATACTTTTACTTGCATTGCTACACAACACGAACGTTTAGGTGAGAAATTAGGCAACTTTTTCAAAAATGAAATGTATCCAGAAATGGTAAACGACATGCAAAAAAAGAAAATTGACGTAATTCCGTATGTGAATATTCATGGAGCAAAACCTGATTTAGGATATGAACAATTTACCGATACGCCACGTTATGCCACAGGTTATACTACGCTATTTAATACGTTAGGTTTTGTACCTGAAACACATATGTTGAAACCCTACAAAGACCGTGTAAAAACAACGTATGAATTTATGGTGACAGCTATAAATTATACCGATACGAATTGGGAAAAAATCAAACAAGTAAGAAAAGCCAATTTGGAAGATTTTAAAGCTGGAAAACAATATCCATTAAGTTGGGTAATCGATTCTACAAAAGTGTCTTATATGGATTTTAAAGGATATGAAGGCGGCTATAAACCAAGTGAAATATCTGGGAAAGATAGATTATTTTATGATAGAGATAAACCTTTTACAAAGAAAATACCTTTCTATGGAAATTACAAACCAACTAAATTTGTTACTATTCCGAAGTATTATGTGGTACCACAAAGTCAGTGGCAAATTATAGAATTACTGAAATTGAACAACATAGAAATGATACAAATTTCTCAAAATGAAACTATTGAGGTCGAAATTTATAAGATTGACACCTATCAAACTTCTAAAAATGCTTATGAAGGGCATTATGGACATTACAATACAACCGTAACAAAAAATGTAGAGAAAATGGAATTTAGAGCTGGCGACTATAAAATTTCAACCAATCAATTAGGCGTGAAATATCTATTAGAAACCTTAGAACCAGAAGCCGTTGATTCGTATTTTAATTGGAATTTTTTCGATACGATTTTACAACAAAAAGAAGGCTATTCCAGTTACGTTTTTGAAGATGTTGCGAAACAAATTTTAGAAGAAAATCCTAAATTAAAACAAGAATTAGAAACTAAAAAACAAACCGATAAAGCTTTCGCAGAAAACGGCGGAGATCAATTATACTGGGTATACAAACATTCGAAATGCTTTGAAAAAGAGTTTATGCGTTATCCTGTTTATAGGGTTTTGGAATAGAAAATAGAATATAGAAAATAGAATATAGAAAATAAAATAAAGAATATTGATTTTATTAAATATCTTATTTTACTATTTTATCAATAGATAATTTGTCTACTTTCAAAAGTTCAAGAATTAATTTTGCTTTGTCTTTGTTGTTCTTTAGGGCTAAATCAAATTCATCCATTAAACCTGAATGATAAAGTCGCTCATTGACAGTCATAACTTCAATTCCTTCTACTTTTGAAATTGCATTTTCAATTTCTTTATTTGTCATTTTTCTAAAAAAATTAAACCACTTTCTCACTTTCAAACAACAATTTAATATTCTCGTACGAATTACCTAAAGTAGCCTCTATATCTGATGGTTTAATCCATACTGCTTTGGAGATGCCTTCTTTTTCTTGTGGGCAAGTTGCTCCTGTAAAATTGGTTTGCATTTTAAACCAATATGTAATTTTCAGTTTAAAAACGCCATTACGTTTAAACACATGATAGGTTTTTTGTAATTTTTCTGTAATTTTTAAACCTGAAACACCGGTTTCTTCCTCTACTTCACGCATAGCGGCATTTTCCATCGTCTCGTCTTTTTCAACGCCTCCTTTTGGTAAATCCCATTTACCGTTTCTAAAAATAAACAACACATCGCCATCTGCGTTAAAAACTAAACCACCACCCGCTTTAGCTACAGGAATTTTAGATTTCAAAGTCTTCATAATTAACTTTTCATCTGAGTGATATAAGTAGGCACTTTGTATTTTATTCAAAAATAATTCTGAGATTACTTTTGGAATATTTACTGTTTCTAACAGATAAATTTTGAAATTTGTTTCCTTTTCAATTTTATTTGTTAAAAAAAGTGGTTTCTCGTTTACAAAAACTTTATACATTTGCAATATGATATTTAATAACAACACAGCACAACAAACAGCCGAATTGCTTTTACAAATAAACGCAATTAAATTAGAAACAAAAAATCATTTTACATGGGCTTCTGGCTGGAAAAGTCCAATTTATTGTGATAACCGCGTAATTCTTTCATTTCCAGCGGTTAGAAATTATATTAAAGATGAATTTGTAAAGCAAATTGAAGCCAAATTTGGTCGTCCAGATGTCATTGCAGGTGTAGCAACTGGTGCAATTGGTATCGGAATCTTGGTAGCAGAAGCTATGGGATTGCCTTTTGTATATGTTAGACCAGAAGCAAAAAAGCACGGAAGACAAAATCAAGTGGAAGGTTTTTTACAAAAAGGACAATCTGTAATTGTAGTTGAAGATTTAATTTCAACTGGCGGAAGCAGCTTAATGGCAGTTGAAGCATTACGCAATGAAGGCGCTAATGTAAAAGGAATGGCCGCTATTTTCACCTACGGATTTCCTATTTCTGAAGAAAAAATTGCTGCTGCAAAATTAGACGTATATACCTTAAGTAATTACGAAAACTTAATTGAAAAAGCCGTTGAGAAAAAATATGTTTCGGAAGTAGAATTAGAAACACTAAAATCTTGGAATAGTAATCCGAGTGAATGGGGAAAATAGAATTTTAGAAAGTTAGATGATTAGATATAAAAAAAGGCAGATTCTTAGAATTTGCGTTTTTTTATAGGATTAAATTATAAAACATATTTGTCAATCTAAACTTGTTTCAGATTCTCATCTGATAATTAAGATTCTGAAACAAGTTCAGAATGACAAAGCAAAGCTACACCAACTGAATACCTTCGTTATTAATATCAATCAATTTTTGTTTGTATAAACTTCCGATGGCTTTTTTAAATGTTTTTTTACTCATTTTTAAAACCGATTTAATTTCTTCTGGATGACTGTTGTCATTCAATCGTAAAACGCCATCATTTTGTTTTAACGCTTCTAACACTTGCTGTGCGGAATCGTCAATGGCTTCAAAACCTTGTTTTTGGAATGAAACGTCTATTTTTCCATCCGGGCGAATGGTTTTAATGTAGCCTTTGGTTTTATATCCAGGAGAAACGGTTTCAAACACTTCATTTTGATACGCTAATCCTCTAAATTTTCCGTTGATAATTACATTGATTCCAATTTCTGTAATGTGGGAAACCATTAAATCTACTTCTTGTCCTACCTCAATATCTAAAGGTTCTTTATCTAAAAACTGATTGATTTTACTTGATGCTGCTAACCTACCCGTTTGTTTGTCTAAATACATCGTTACAATATAACGCTTGTCTTTTTCCATTGGTCGGGCTTGTTCTTTAAAAGGAGCAAACAAATCTTTCTCCATTCCCCAATTTAAAAAGGCACCAAATTTATTAATGTAACTTACTTTTAAAACAGCAAACGAATTTAAAGAAATAAGCGGCTTTAAAGTCGTTGCAACTGGACGTTCTTCGTGATCTAAATATACAAAAACCGTTAAATCTTCTCCTATTGTAAAATCATTTGGAACATATTTATTTGGTAATAATACATCGTCTTTTCCATTGGTAAGAAACAAACCTACTTTTGTTTCTCTATCTATTTTTAATGTGTGATACACACCTATTTGTAACATATTATGGCTTTATTATTAAAAGTGATGGCGTATTATTTAACCAAACACTTCTTGTATCTATTAGTTTTTTCCAACTATCAATACTCATTATTAATAAATCTTGTTCTTTCAAGAAATCTTTCTCTAATTTAGAAGAATGAATTACTTTCACATTTTCGTGAGTAATTTTGTTATTTTCATTTACAATATCATACGTGTCAAAAATTGAAATCTTAGCTTGTGAATTCTTTTTCAATAATTTTACGTAATCCAATAAAAATTGATCTTCATTATTAAATAAAATCACAGAAATGTTTTCTGTTTTAGTCAAATCCTTATCTACAAAAATTCCTAATGGCACTTCTGTTTTATTAATAATGGCTTGAGTTTTATCATCAAAATAATTGACTTCAAACAATTTCTCTTTTCCAGTAAACGTATTTAATAAATTTTCTGGATTTATAATTTTAGATGTAATTCCTAATACTTTTCCTAAAAGTGTCCCTTCAAAAATTGAAGCACCAATATTAATAAGTAAAAAATTAAATTCCCCTTTATTACTCAATTCTACAATATCTGAATCGATGTCGCGGGACGCTTTAAAAAGTGTTTCTACTTTACGATTTAGTTTAGTGGCTTCTTTCAGAATTGGTTTAAAACTTTCACGTTCATATTCTTCAATCTTATACGGATTTACCTCATTTGTGGAAGAAATGTACATTGCTGTAAGCGATTGTTTTTCTTTTTCTATGCTAATGAAATTGTTTGCAACTTTTAACAACGGTTTTCCATCTTCTGGATTTTCAAAAGAAACCAACACTTTGTATTCTGAGTTATCTGATGTGTTAGGGATACTATTTTTTCTTGGTTTGAAAATTAAGTCAATTAAATTTAGAGCGGGGCCTGTCATAAAAGTAGTTGCCAAAGCCATAATCACCATCATAGCAAAAACTTCTTTGGTTAATACGCCTAAATCATATCCAATATTTAGCACAACTAATTCCATTAAACCACGCGTATTCATTAAGGCTCCAATGGTTAAACTGTCGCGCCAATTTTGACCTACAAATTTTGCAGCTAAAGCACTTCCAATAAACTTACCTACTACAGCAACTAAAATAATAAGTCCACAAACTTTCCATAATTCAGGGCTATTAAGTAAGCCAATTTCAGTTCTTAAACCTGTAAATACAAAGAATAAAGGCAATAAAACCACTAATGAAACATCTTCTATTTTCTCGATAAACATTTTTCTAAACTTCATATTATCAGGCATAATAACACCCGCTACAAAAGCACCAAATAAAGCGTGAATTCCAATAATTTCTGTTAGATAAGAAGAAATTAATAAGGTCAAAAAGAAAATGGCTACAACTGGTTTCGTTATTTTTTCAGCGGTATCGTACAAGTTTCCAATTCGTCGTAAAAATGGACGAACTAATTTTATCATAGCTACAACATAAATGAAAGAAAGCACAATTATATATAACGAACTCGTTATTGAACCCGCTTTTACAATTGCAATAACTCCAGCTAATAAACACCAAGCGGTAATATCATCTGCTGCGGCACAAGTAATTACCATAGCACCAATTCTTGTTTTTTGCAATCCACGTTCTTGTACAATTCGTGCTAAAACTGGAAATGCAGTTATACTCATTGCAATACCTAAAAACAATCCGAAAGATATAAATTCAATTCCTTTTGGTGCAAAATCGGTATAAATGGTATACGCTAAAACCAATCCTAAAGTAAACGGAATAATGATACTTGCGTGACTAATAATTACTGCTTCTTTGGCTTTATTTCTTAATACTCTTAAATCCAATTCCATTCCCACAACGAACATAAAAAAGATTAAGCCAATTTGACTTAAAAATTTTAAATTATCTAATGATGTACTTGGAAATAATACATTTGAAAATTCAGGTAAATAACTGCCAAAAAATGAGGGTCCTAATACGATACCAGCTATAATTTCACCAATTACAGATGGTTGTCCGATTTTTTTACAAATCATCCCGAAAAATCTGGCTACTAAAATTATCGTTACAATTTGTGCTAATAAAATAGCCAAAGGATGGGTAAGGTTATGATGCAAAGAATCCAAAAACTCCTGATAATATGAATTTTCGGTTGAAGCTACTTTTAATACATCAGATTTTTCTAATAATTTTCCGTTTTTAATTGTCCAATAAATTAAAGCGGAAAATATGCCTACAACAAGTAGGTAAAAAAAACTATTTTTATAATTCTTCATTAAGCACCTTTGCTAAATTTAATTTTCAATAGGACCTTCCCATTGTGAAATTCCGCCAACTAGGTTATAAACGTTTTCAAAACCTAATTGTTTCATAATACCACACGCTTGTGCACTTCTACCTCCAGCTAAGCAATATACGAAATACGTTTTATCTTTATCTAATTCTTCCACTTGGTAAATAAAACCTTGTCCTTTATATATGTCAATATTTATGGATTCAGGAATGTATCCGTTTGCCACTTCTTCTTCGGTTCTTACATCTAAAATAACTGCGTTTTCAGTAGTTAAAAAACCTTCCCACCACTCTTTTTGCTCTAAATTCATATACGTATAATTTTCCTCAAATTTACAACAAGAATTTAGATATAAAAATTTATTTTTTAGCGTAAACCTATAATTATCATAATTTATAATTAATTTTAAAATTTAACATTAATTTAATAACGTTTGTATGTACAAATAAAAATATTTGTTATACATTTGTACCTACAAATAAAGAAGTTATGAAAATTGAAGATGAAATAAAAAGTACCGTTGAATTATCTTTAGCCAAAAAGGTAATTTTAAATTTATCTTTTTCAAGAAGTATTGTTGCTGATCGTTTTTTAGAAATATTAAAACCATTTGATTTATCAAGCGAACAATATAACGTGTTACGTATTTTGAGAGGTCAGAAAGGAAAACCAGCAAATATGTCTGTAATTCAAGAACGTATGATTTCTAAAAACAGTAATACTACGCGTTTGGTAGACAAATTAATCATTAAGGAACTGGTTATCAGAAAAATTTGTCCTTCAAACAAAAGAAAAATGGAAATAACAATTACAGAAAAAGGATTAGATATATTAAAAAAATTAGATCCAATAGTAATTGAGCATGAAAATAATTTAGCAAGCCATTTAACAACAGAAGAATTAACATTATTAAATAATTTATTAGAAAAATACAGAAATTAATTATGAACACATTTATTGAAAATCAGAATTGGCGTTACGCTACCAAAAAATTTAATAGCGAAAAAAAAATCTCTAATTCAGATTTAGAAATGTTAAAAGAGGCTATTCAATTATCTTCTTCTTCGTATGGTTTACAACCGTATAAAGTTTTAATTATCGAAAACGAAGAAATTAGAAAACAATTACAACCGGCTTCTTGGGGACAAAGTCAAATTACAGAGGCGTCTCACCTATTTGTTTTTGCAAGTGAAACAAATGTGGATGCAGAGTATATTACTAGATATGCAGATAACATGGCGAAGACAAGAAATATTCCATTTGATAGCGTTAAAGGATATGCTGATTTTATGATTGGAAATATTTCTACTTTAACTCCAGAAAAACAATTGATTTGGGCGCAAAAGCAAGCCTATTTAGCATTAGGGAATTTATTAAATGCGGCAGCTGAATTAAAAATAGATGTGACACCAATGGAAGGATTTCTTCCTGAACAATATAACGAAATTTTAGGTTTAACAGAAAAAGGATTACACGCTACATTAGTAGCTACAATTGGTTACAGACATGATGAAGATGACACACAACATTATGCAAAAGTAAGAAAACCAATTACAGAATTATTTGAAACAATTTAATAACTAAATATTTAACAAACATGAGAAATTTAAAAACAATTGCAGTAGCATTAGTAACATTGGTAACATTTACAGTAAATGCACAACAAACAAAAAAAATCGATGCAGCAAAAAGCGGAATCGTTTGGACAGGTAAAAAAGTAACAGGTTCGCACACAGGAACTATTGGATTACAAAGTGGTGCTTTAGTATTTAATGGAAAAGTATTAAAAGGTGGATCGTTTACAGTTGACATGACAACAATTAGTACTACTGATTTAAAACCAGGTCAAGGTAAAGAAAGTTTAGACGGACATTTAAAAGCAGAAGACTTTTTTGGTGTTGAAAAACATAAAACAGCCAACTTGGTATTCAAAACTATTAGCAATAAAGGAAAAGGTTTGTATACTGTAACTGCTGATTTAACTATCAAAGGAATTACAAAACCAATTACTTTTGATATTACAGTTAAAGGAAACACAGCAACTACTACATTAAAAGTAGACAGAACAAAATATGATATCAAATACGGTTCTGGTTCGTTTTTCTCAGATTTAGGAGACAAAACAATTAGTGATGAATTTGAATTAAAAGTAAACTTAGTTTGGTAATTATCAAATTATAGAAACAAAAAAAGCCAGAATATTTATTCTGGCTTTTTTATTTTAAGTATATTTTATTATTTAGAAAGTGGTCCTGCGGATTTTTTTTCTAAAATACTTTTTTCTTCTTTTACTAAAACTGTTCCTTTTATTCGTAAGGCAACCATTCCATTTTCTTTATTAACCGCATTAGTATCAACAGTAATTGTTTTACTAATAGGTCCTGGATTCATATTGTATTGTACTTCAATAACACCGGTTTTACCTGGAGCAATTGGTTCAGTAGGTTTCGTTGGAACGGTACATCCACAACTACTTTTCGCATCTTTAATAATTAAAGGCATATCACCCGTATTGGTAAATTCAAAAGTTCTTTTTCCTGAATCAACCCCTTTATATACCTCGCCATAATTAATGGTTTCTTCTTTGAATTCAATTTTTGCACCACTTTGTGCATAAGCTGATAAACTGGTTACCATTAAACCTAAAATAAGTACTATGTTTTTCATTTTATATTAATTTGAGAATTGTAAAAATATGTTATTTAAACTAACTAACAAAAAGTAAATACATTTTTTTTATTCTGTTTTATATAATTACTTTTGCAGATAGATTTCAAAAAGTATACCAAAAGACGCAATTACTTACAATTAATACAATATAAATGATACCAGCCCAATTTGACGCCAAATCCGTAGAACAAAAATGGTACGACTATTGGATGAAACACAATTATTTTCATTCAATTCCAGACCATCGCACACCCTATACTATTGTAATTCCTCCACCAAACGTAACCGGAGTATTACATATGGGGCATATGTTGAATAACACTATTCAAGATGTGTTAATACGTCGTGCGCGATTAAAAGGTTTTAATGCATGTTGGGTTCCTGGTACCGACCACGCTTCTATTGCTACTGAAGCAAAAGTAGTTGCGAAATTAAAATCGGAAGGGATTAATAAAGCCGATTTAACTCGTGAAGAATTTCTAAAACACGCGTACGATTGGACAGATAAATATGGGGGAACCATTTTAGAACAACTAAAACAATTAGGATGTTCTTGTGATTGGGACCGTACAAAATTTACTATGGATCCTGACATGTCAGCTTCTGTAATTCGCTCATTTGTAGATTTATACAACAAAGGACTTATTTATAGAGGGTATCGAATGGTAAACTGGGATCCGGAAGCGAAAACAACGTTGTCGGATGAAGAAGTAATTTTTGAAGAACGTCAAGGAAAATTATATTACATCAAATATCAAATTCTTGATGAAGAAAATACCCAATACCTAGTAGTTGCCACTACTCGACCTGAAACTATTTTCGGTGATACTGCCATTTGTATTAATCCTAATGATGAAAGACATTTCAATTTAAAAGGAAAAAAAGCAATCGTACCTATTTCTGGAAAAATAATTCCAATTATTGAAGATGAATATGTAGATTTAGAATTCGGAACTGGATGTTTAAAAGTAACACCAGCTCACGATGTAAACGATAAAACTTTAGGTGACAAACACCACTTAGAAATCATTGATATTTTTAATGAAGATGCCACATTAAACTCCTTCGGATTGCATTATGAGGGGAAAGATAGATTTGTAGTTCGTACAGAAATTGAAGCGGAATTAACTTCAATTAATGCTTTAGATAAAGTAGAACAATACACTAACAACGTTGGAACTTCTGAAAGAACAAAATGTGTTATCGAACCTCGTTTATCCGACCAATGGTTCCTAAAAATGGAAGATTTGGTTAAGCCAGCTATTCACGCGGTTTTAGAATCTGACGAAATTAAATTATATCCAAATCGTTTTAATAATACCTATGCACATTGGTTAAATAATATTCGCGATTGGAATATTTCTCGTCAATTGTGGTGGGGACAACAAATTCCAGCCTATTTCTATGGAGATGGAAAAGAAGATTTCGTTGTAGCGGAAACAAAAGAAGAAGCTTTAGCTTTAGCTCAACAAGCAACAAACAATAAACAATTAACTATAAGCGATTTAAAGCAAGATGCTGATGCACTTGATACATGGTTTTCTTCTTGGTTATGGCCTATGGCTGTTTTCGGTGGAATTATGGATCCAGAAAATGAAGATTTCAAGTATTATTATCCAACTAACGATTTAGTTACAGGTCCTGATATTTTATTCTTTTGGGTGGCACGTATGATTATTGCAGGGTACGAATATGCCGATGCAAAACCTTTTAAAAATGTATATTTAACAGGTTTAGTTCGTGATAGTCAAGGACGAAAAATGTCTAAATCATTAGGGAATTCTCCAGAACCTTTAGGCTTAATTGAAAAATTTGGAGCTGATGGCGTTCGTGTAGGATTATTATTAAGTGCGTCTGCTGGAAATGATATTTTATTTGATGAAGAATTATGTAATCAAGGAAAAGCGTTTACCAATAAAATATGGAATGCATTTAAATTGATTAAAGGTTGGGAAGTGTCTGAAACAATTCCACAACCAGAATCTTCAAAAGTAGCCATTGAATGGTACGAAGCAAAACTGCAACAAACCTTATTAGAAATTGAAGATAATTTTGAAAAATATAGATTATCGGAAGCTTTAATGGCGACTTATAAACTAGTTTGGGACGATTTCTGTTCTTGGTTCTTAGAAATGATTAAGCCTGCTTATCAACAACCGATTGATAAAGCTACTTTTGACAAAGCCATTGAAATGTTGGAAAATAATTTAAAATTATTACATCCATTTATGCCTTTCTTAACGGAGGAAATTTGGCAACACATTACAGAAAGAACACCAGATCAAGCTTTAATTGTTGCTGAATATCCGAAAATGACTTCTGTAAATACTGCTTTAATTGCTGATTTCGATTTCGCAACGGATGTAATTTCTGGAATTAGAACCATAAGAAAAGATAAAAATATTCCTTTTAAAGATGTGATTGAACTAAAAGTAGTGAATAATGAAAAAGCGTCGAATTATTTCGATTCTATTATTATGAAATTAGGAAACATTACTGACTTAAAGTATGTAACTGAAAAAGTTGATGGGGCGTTATCGTACCGAGTAAAATCTAACGAATATTTTATTCCAATTACTGGAAACATTGATGTTGAAGCAGAAATTGCAAAATTAACAGAAGAATTAAATTACACGAAAGGTTTCTTAAAATCGGTTCAAGGTAAATTATCTAACGAGAAATTTGTAGCGGGTGCACCTGAACAAGTAATAGCTAACGAACGCAAAAAAGAAGCAGATGCTTTAGCAAAAATTGCAACTATAGAGCAAAGTATCGCTGGATTGAAGTAAAATATTTATTAAAATTAAAAGCCGATTTTCAGTTGAAAATCGGCTTTATTTTATTTTTTTAAATACTATTCTGATTTTAAGTCCTGAAGAATAGATTAAATGTTTTATTGAATTAATAAAGTGGCATTTCCTTTTTGAATTATTTTTCCATTCCCAAATCTTTTTCCAGTAGCATTAAAGTTTCCATTAATTAAAACATCTCCGTTACCATAAGACTCAACATTTACATTTTCCGCAAGTAATCTATTTGCATCTGTTTTTCCGTTTCCTTCATTTTTAATGCTCAAATCTTTAACAATTCCTTTTAAACTAGCACTTCCATTTCCTTCATTATACATAAAGAACTTGTTTTGATTTCCTAAATTTACATCAACAGCACTATTGCCTTGTTTATATAGGGTTTCAAGTTTAGGACAAGTAATTTTTATTCTGATTCTTGGATCAGAAATATATTTATTATTTTCTTTTGTATAATTAAATTTAATTTCAAGTTCGTTATTATTCTCACTCACAAGAAGAATTGGCAAGTACTTTTCTCTAATTTGAATTTCGATTTTATATGAATCACCAATTTCTATTTCTGATAAGCCATCAATATCTAACAAAGAAATGTTATTAAAATTTATATAGTTATAGCTTTATTTAATTATTTTTTCTGAATCCGTAAATGGATTTGTTTGACATACACTTTTAGCAGTAATACTAATTGCCAAAAACAGCATCAATTTAATTTTATTTATCATTTTAGTTGAATATTAATCATTCATTGAAATCAAAAATTCTTCGTTATTTTTGGTACGTTTGATACGAGATTCAATAAATTCCATGGCTTCAACTGGATTCATATCCGATAAGTATTTACGTAAAATCCACATATGTTGTAACGTTGATTTATCAAGTAATAAATCATCACGACGCGTACTTGAAGAAACCAAGTCGATAGCTGGGAAAATACGTTTGTTAGATATTTTTCTATCTAATTGCAATTCCATATTACCTGTTCCTTTAAATTCTTCGAAAATTACTTCGTCCATTTTAGAACCTGTTTCTGTTAATGCGGTAGCAATAATACTTAACGATCCACCATTTTCAATATTACGAGCCGCTCCAAAGAAACGTTTTGGTTTTTGTAAGGCATTAGCATCTACTCCTCCACTCAATACCTTTCCAGATGCAGGTTGACACGTATTATATGCTCTTGCTAAACGGGTTATCGAATCTAATAAGATTACTACATCGTGTCCGCATTCTACCAAACGTTTTGCTTTTTCTAAAACAATGTTTGCCACTTTTACGTGACGGTCTGCTGGTTCATCAAACGTAGAAGCAATTACTTCGGCACGCACACTACGTTGCATATCGGTAACTTCTTCTGGGCGTTCGTCAATTAGTAAAACGATTAAATATACTTCAGGATGATTGGCCGCTATAGAATTAGCAATATCCTTTAATAACATCGTTTTACCGGTTTTTGGTTGTGCCACAATCATAGCACGTTGTCCT